>NZ_NFJG01000033.1:0-35836 GCF_002159755.1 Bacteroides sp. An269 | reverse complement strand
CTGGAAGTTAGATGCCAATACCTTTTTGCGCCGGTTTCAGAAGTAAGACTATTGGCCTGTAACTCCTGAACGAAGTGATAACTCCTGTGAAACATAACTACGTTTAACTACTGATTCGCATAATTAACAATTAATAATTAATAATTAATAGCTGACAGTTTATATCACACCGGGAACGATGCATAAGGCTTTATCTGGCACGAAAAGATAAATTGAAACTAAAAATAATAACACAACATGAAAGAAACAGATGAAAAACCGACGGGACTGCCCGAAAACGCGTTCCGTCCACTGAAACCGGGCGAACAATACCACCCCCTGATGTCGCCCGACAAGAATTATCCCGAAGTAAATGCCTGGTCGGTGACGTGGGGCATTGCCATGGCAATACTCTTCTCGGCAGCAGCAGCATACTTGGGGTTGAAAGTGGGACAGGTATTCGAAGCCGCCATCCCCATCGCCATCATTGCCGTGGGAGTGTCTGGAGCCGCCAAGCGTAAAAGCGCACTGGGCGAAAACGTCATTATCCAGTCCATCGGAGCATGTTCGGGCGTTATCGTAGCCGGAGCCATCTTCACCCTTCCGGCACTTTACATTCTTCAGGACAAGTATCCGGAAATGACGGTCGACTTCTTCCAGATGTTCATCAGCTCTTTGCTGGGAGGTATCCTTGGTATCCTGTTTCTCATTCCTTTCCGCAAGTATTTCGTAAGCGAGAAGCACGGCGAATATCCTTTTCCCGAAGCCACCGCCAGCACGCAGGTGCTGATTTCGGGCGAAAAGGGAGGAAGCCAGGCGAAACCGTTGCTCTTTGCCGGACTCATCGGCGGTCTGTACGACTTTATCGTAGCTACCTTCGGGTGGTGGAACGAGAACTTCACCACCCGCGTGTGCGGCTGGGGCGAGACGATTGCCGACAAGGCGAAGCTGGTGCTTAAAATCAATACCGGAGCAGCGGTCTTGGGGCTGGGGTATATCGTAGGGTTGAAATATGCCGCCATTATCTGCGCCGGCTCGCTCGCAGTATGGATTATCATCGTACCGGGCATCGCAATGCTGTGGGGCGACCAGGTATTGAACGCCTGGAATCCGGCTATCACGCAGACCGTAGGCTCGATGTCGCCCGAAACCATCTTTGCCGAATATGCCAAGAGTATCGGCATCGGAGGCATCGCCATGGCGGGCATTATCGGCATCGTGCGCTCGTGGAGCATCATCAAGAGTGCCGTAGGGCTTGCCGCCAAAGAGATGAAAGGCAAGAAGGCAGATGCCGGCGTGGTGCGCACACAGAAAGACTTGTCGATGAAAATCATCGCCATCGGGTCGATTGTCACCATTATCCTTGTGGCGCTGTTCTTCTATTTCGATGTGATGCAAGGCAATTTGCTGCACACCATTGTAGCAATCATCCTCGTGGCAGGCATCTCGTTCCTGTTTACCACGGTAGCCGCCAATGCCATTGCCATCGTGGGCACCAATCCCGTGTCGGGCATGACGCTGATGACCCTGATTCTGGCATCGGTGGTGATGGTTGCCGTAGGGCTGAAAGGTGCTACGGGCATGGTTGCGGCATTGGTTATGGGAGGCGTGGTATGTACTGCCCTCTCGATGGCAGGCGGCTTCATTACCGACCTGAAAATCGGCTATTGGCTGGGAAGCACGCCCGCCAAGCAACAGACGTGGAAATTCCTGGGCACACTGGTATCGGCTGCTACCGTAGGCGGCGTTATCATGATACTGAACAAGACCTACGGATTCTCTTCGGGCGCACTTGCCGCACCGCAAGCCAATGCCATGGCTGCCGTCATCGACCCGCTGATGAACGGTGTGTCGGCTCCGTGGCTGCTCTATGGCATCGGTGCCGCACTGGCATTGGTGCTGACTTATTTCAAAGTCCCGGCACTTGCCTTTGCCTTAGGTATGTTTATCCCCTTGGAACTGAACCTGCCGCTTATTGTAGGCGGTGCCATCAACTGGTACGTCACCACCCGTAGCAAGGACGAAGCGGTTAATGCGGCACGTGGAGAAAAGGGCACTTTGCTGGCTTCGGGCTTCATAGCCGGCGGTGCACTGATGGGTGTGATAAGTGCTGCGATGCGTTTCGGAGGCATTAACCTGGTGAACGAAGCGTGGCTGGAAAACCCGATGAGCCAAGTGGTATCGCTCATTGCATACGCACTCCTTATTATATATTTAGTAAAAGCAAGTATGAACATCAATAAAGTTGACTAGATGACAAGGTACTAGGTTTTAGATACCATTAGCAAAACTATTCAAAGCCTAGTCACCTAGTCCCTAGTACCTAGTCACCTAATAAAAAATAAAACACCATGAAAAAGTTAGCATTAATGAGTTTACTCTTTGTTTCTACGCTGCTCGCGGCGCAGGAACCTGTCAAAATCAAGTTATGGCAAAACGGCGCGCCCAATGACAACGGCATGACCAGCCAAGTGGAAAAAGGTCCGCTCTATGTAGCAGAACCGACCATCGAAGTCTATCCCGCTAAAGAAAGCAACGGACTTGCCATCGTGATGTGCCCGGGAGGTGGATACAGTCATCTCGCCATGAACCACGAAGGGCATGATATGGCAAACTGGTTCAACAGCCAAGGCATTACATACGCTGTACTGACCTACCGTATGCCTAACGGAAACAATGAAGTCCCCCTGAGCGATGCCCAACAGGCACTCCGCATCATGCGCCAGCATGCAAAAGAATGGAACATCCAAAAGCTGGGCATCATGGGTGCCTCGGCAGGCGGACATCTGGCAAGCACCGCCGCAACCCATTTTACAGACGCAGAGACACGTCCCGACTTCCAGATTCTGTTCTATCCAGTCATTACGATGGATCCTGCTTACACCCACATGGGTTCTCACGACAACCTGTTAGGAAAGAATCCTTCAAAAGAACTCGAACAAAAGTACTCGAACGAACTGCAAGTCACACCCGAAACTCCTCAGGCATTCATCATGCACAGCAGCGATGACGGTGCCGTACCCGTAGCCAACAGCGTGAACTATTATACGGCACTGGTGAAAAACGGTGTTTCGGCAAGCCTGCACACCTATCCCGTCGGCGGACACGGCTGGGGATTCCGCGACAGCTTCCTTTACAAACGCCAATGGACCGGTGAGCTGGAGAAATGGCTGCGTGAGCTCGACCGCTAAACATACAGAAGCTGGCTGGAAGGAAAATTCTCTTTCCGCCAGCTGTTTTTTCGGTACTTTTCTGTAATTTTGCAGGCGATTTACTTACTTTACAATTTTAACAACTTAACATAGCAAAAATGGGTGGTTTTTTCGGAACAGTCTCTATGGCTGAATGTGTGACCGATTTGTTTTACGGTACGGATTACAATTCGCACTTGGGAACCAAACGTGCAGGGATGGCTACTTACGATGAAACATCGGGTTTCGCAAGGTCGATTCATAGTATAGACAATTCGTACTTCCGTACCAAATTCGAGTCGGAGTTATCAAAGTTTAAGGGCAAATCGGGTATCGGCGTTATCAGTGATACCGACCCACAACCCATTATGATTAATTCACATCTGGGACGGTTTGCGATAGTGACGGTTGCCAAAATCAATAATATCTCCGAACTGGAGAAAGAATTGCTGGATGCCAATATGCACTTTGCCGAAATGAGTATGGGGAAAACCAACCCTACCGAGCTGGTGGCATTGCTCATCGTGCAAGGAAAAAATTTCGTCGAGGGCATCGAAAACGTATATGCTAAGGTGAAAGGCTCGTGCTCGATGCTGCTTCTTACCGAGGATGGTATCATCGCCGCCCGTGACCGGCTGGGACGGACGCCCATCATCATCGGAAAGAAAGAGGGCGCGTATGCCGTGACCAGTGAGTCGTGCAGCCTGCCCAACCTTGATTTCGAGATAACCGGCTACGTGGGACCGGGCGAGATAGTCCGTGTGCGTGCCGGAGGCGTAGAGCAGCTGCGCAAGCCCAACGAGGAGATGCAGGTATGCTCCTTCCTGTGGGTGTATTATGGCTTCCCCGTGTCGTGCTACGAGGGGCGCAACGTAGAAGAAGTGCGCTTCAAGAGCGGTTACGAGATGGGACGTACCGATGAGTCGGAAGTGGACTGCGCCTGCGGCATTCCCGATTCGGGTGTAGGCATGGCGTTGGGCTATGCCGAGGGCAAAGGCGTACCTTATCACCGTGGCATTGCCAAGTACACTCCTACCTGGCCGCGCAGCTTCACACCCAGTAATCAGGAGATGCGCTCGCTGGTGGCAAAAATGAAACTCATCCCCAACCGTGCCATGCTGCAAGGCAAACGGGTGTTGTTCTGCGATGACTCCATTGTGCGTGGCACCCAGTTGCGCGACAACGTGAAAATCCTCTACGACTATGGTGCCAAGGAAATCCACATGCGTATCGCCTGCCCGCCGCTGATTTACGGCTGTCCGTTCATCGCCTTTACCTCGTCGAAGAGCGACATGGAACTGATTACTCGCCGCATTATCAAAGAGATAGAGGGTGACGGTAATGCGAAATTAGACCGCTATGCCACTACCGGCTCACCCGAGTACAATGAACTGGTAGAACGTATCCGTGCGCGATTTGGTCTCACATCGTTGAAATTCAATACGCTGGAGACGCTGATAAACGCCATAGGCTTGCCTAAGTGCAAGGTCTGCACGCATTGCTTCGACGGTTCGAGTCGCTTCTGATTTCCCTTTTCTCACCAATTGGCAATGGATAATTGACAATTATTCTAAGCCGGAGTAGTTGTCAATTGTCTGTTGTCATTGTCATTACCATTGTGATGCAACTATAATGGATACGGGGGACATATATATGCACACACGGACGGATATAGTTGCATATTTCCGAGTGGCTATAATTACCTGCCAAATCTGCGTTAATCCGCGAAAATCTGTGTTTTCAGAGCTTGTCGTATATTATTGATTACTTATCGACGGATCAGAACGCTTCTGTCATGTTGAAATAGAACAGGTTCTGGCGGTTGATGAAGTTGCGCCCGAAGTCGAGGCGGACGTTCATGCGCGGCTGCACTTCGATGCGCAGGCCCAAGCCGGCGTTGGGCAACACGCCTTCTATCTTCACCGGATTAGGACCCATGAATCCGGCTCCTCCCCAGGCTACGAAGCCCAGGTGGTGGACGATGCGCTTCAGCCAGTTGCTGCGGTCGGTGTTGAACATCTGGCGGTATTCCACCAGTGCCACGTGGCCGCTCTTGTCGCGGTATTGCCCCATGTAGTATCCGCGCAGGTCGAACGGCGTACCGCTCAGCACGTATTTGTTCAGTGGAATGTTGTTGCCGAATACGTTCTTGGTCTGTACCGTCCAGGCGAGCACTTTCCGTTCGCCTACCGACTTGTATTGGCGGTAATCCAGCTCGAAGCGGTAGAAATCGTTGTCACTTCCCAGCCATTTCTGGTACAGCAGTCCACGAATGTCGAAGTACAGCCCTCGGTAAGGGTTGGCAGGAATGTCACGCGTGTCGTAGGTGACGAGGAAGCCGATGCCCGAGCTGAAGTTTTTGTAGCCCGATTCGGTACCTCCGGCGCGCACGTAATCTGCTTGGTGTGCCAGATGCTTTGCCGGACTGCTTATCTTGTCGTAGTTCAGGTCGATTTGCGGACCGATAAACCAGTCGGTCTCCTTGATGCGGAACAGAAACCAGGGGTTTATCTGTACACCACTGTAGCGGTATTGGCTGGTACTGTCACTCCGCTCGTAATTTTTGTTGGTAGAATAGCCCACGCCGTAGAAGTTCTCTTGCGTGTTTTTGTAAGTGAATTGTCCGAAGATGCGGAAGCGGTCGTTCTTGAAAAACAGTTGGGGCTTTACTTGGATATTCAGTCCGCCTTTGAAGATGAATGCCATGGCAAAGGGGAGTACTGAGCGGCGCATGGTAGTGTCTTTGGGATTCATGCGGAACGTCATCAGTGCACTTCCGCCTACCAGAAATCCGAAGTCGGGGCTGAAGCTGGGTCCTCCCAATATATTGTAATGGAAGTTTCGTCGTGCTACCTTCTGGCGGTGCAGTTCTTTCTTGCTCAGAGTCATTGGCGGGGAAAGCGTGTCGGCAGGAAGCCGGAGGGTGTCCGTCTCTTGGGCAAAGCCGAGCGATGCCGTCAAGCACAGGATGCAGAGTGTAATCAGTTTTTTCATATTCAAAATGTTATCAGTCGCAAAGGTATAAAAACTTGGGCACTTGGAGGCTTAAAATTAGAAGAACTTAATTAAGTTTGTGGTCTTGTATGGCTTTTTAATGCTCTCGGTATAGCTTTTTAACTTCGTATGTTTGGCGGTATGCCGGCTATTTTCTACTTTTACATCACTAATCATTGCTAAAAATTTAACTTAAAAGATTATGACAGTAATAGAACGTTTTTTGAAGTACGTTTCTTTCGACACTCAGTCGGACGAGAATGCCGGTGTGACACCCAGCACTCCCGGACAGATGGTGTTCGCCAAATATTTGCAATCGGAATTGGAAGCATTAGGGCTGGAGGAAATCTCACTCGACGAGAACGGTTACCTTTTTGCTACCCTTCCGGCTAATGTGGACCGTGATATCCCTACCATTGGTTTCATCGCTCACATGGATACCAGTCCCGATATGTCGGGTGCGGATGTACGTCCGCGAATTGTGGCCGATTACCAAGGTCAGGATATACCCTTGTGTGAGGAAGAAGGTATCGTGTTGTCACCCGGACAGTTTCCCGAATTGCTCGACCATATAGGCGAGGACTTGATAGTGACTGACGGGCGAACCCTGCTGGGAGCCGATGATAAGGCAGGCATTGCCGAAATCGTAGGGGCAATGGCTTATCTGAAGGAGCATCCCGAAATCAAGCATGGAAAAATCCGCATCGGTTTCAATCCTGACGAGGAAATCGGACTGGGAGCGCACAAGTTCGATGTGGAGAAGTTCGGATGCAAATGGGCATACACGATGGACGGAGGCGAAGTGGGCGAGCTGGAGTTTGAGAATTTCAATGCGGCTTCGGCAAAGGTGCAGGTAAAAGGTCTGAACGTGCATCCTGGATATGCCAAAGGCAAGATGGTCAATTCGTTGCTGGTAGCAAACGAGTTCGTGTCCTTGCTCCCTGATGCCGAAACTCCTGCCACGACCGAAGGCTACGAAGGTTTCTTCCACCTGATAGGTATGGAAGGAGAGGTGGAACATACTACGGTTTCGTACATTATCCGCGACCATGACCGTGTGAAATTTGAGGCACGCAAGGCGCTGATGAAAGTGTGTGCCGACAAGCTGAACGAAAAATACGGAGCGGGTACGGTAACGGTAGAGGTGAAAGACCAATACTACAACATGCGCCAGCAGGTAGAGCCGCTGATGCACATCATTGATATCGCTTTTGCTGCCATGCAGGAGGCAGGTGTGGAGCCGAAAGTGAAAGCTATCCGCGGAGGTACGGATGGCGCCCAGCTCTCGTTTAAAGGCCTGCCCTGTCCAAACCTCTTTGCCGGCGGCTTGAACTTCCACGGGCGTTACGAGTTTGTGCCCATACAGTCTATAGAGAAAGCCATGAAGGTGGTAGTGAAGATTGCCGAGCTTACCGCCAGGCGGTATTGATTTTGTTAATTATGCGAATCAGGAGTATAACTATGTTTAACTCCTGATTTGTTGATAAAA
This sequence comes from Bacteroides sp. An269, assembly GCF_002159755.1. Taxonomy (NCBI): domain Bacteria; kingdom Pseudomonadati; phylum Bacteroidota; class Bacteroidia; order Bacteroidales; family Bacteroidaceae; genus Bacteroides; species Bacteroides sp. An269. Next base: position 28,183 of record NZ_NFJG01000033.1, on the reverse strand, counting down.
AAATCGGTTAATCTGTGGTGATGACCTTAATAATAAACCTTAACATGAAAAACAGATGAAAACAACTCCATTTACAGAGAAACACATCGCGCTTGGCGCAAAGATGCACGAATTTGCGGGCTACAATATGCCTATCGAATATTCTGGAATCATTGACGAACATCTTACGGTGTGCAACGCCGTGGGCGTGTTCGACGTCTCACACATGGGCGAATTTTGGGTGAAAGGTCCTTATGCGCTCCAGTTTATCCAAGATATTACTTCGAACAATGCGGCTGTGCTCACGCCGGGTAAGGTACAATATACGTGCTTTCCCAATGAAACTGGGGGGATCGTCGATGACTTGCTGGTGTATTGCTATGAGCCGGAAAAGTATATGCTGGTGGTAAATGCCGCCAACATCGGGAAAGACTGGGACTGGTGTGTATCGCACAACCGTGCCGGTGCTGAACTGGAAAACGCTTCCGACCGTATGGCACAACTTGCCGTACAGGGACCGAAAGCTTTGTCTGTGTTGCAGAAACTGACCTCGGTAAATCTGGCAGAGATACCCTATTATCATTTCTGTGTGGGCGATTTTGCCGGAGTACCGCAAGTGATTCTCTCGAATACTGGCTATACCGGAGCCGGAGGCTTCGAACTTTATTTCTATCCGCAAGATGCGATACACATTTGGGACGCTATCTTCGAGGCTGGAGCCGAGTTCGGCATCAAGCCTGCCGGATTGGGTGCACGCGACACATTGCGCTTAGAGATGGGTTTCTGTCTGTACGGCAATGACATCGATGATACCACATCGCCCCTCGAAGCCGGACTGGGGTGGATTACAAAGTTTGTAGAAGGCAAGGATTTCCCCAATCGTGCAGCACTCGAAAAGCAGAAAGCCGAAGGTGTTGCCCGCAAGCTGGTAGGTTTTGAGATGGTAGACCGCGGCATCCCGCGCCACGGCTATAAGTTGGCGGATGCCGTTGGAAATGAAATCGGACATGTCACTTCGGGCACCATGTCGCCTACTCGCAAGATAGGTATCGGTTTGGGCTATGTACAAACCGCTTTCTCGAAACCTGGTACGGAAATCTATCTGGACAACCGCGGGCGGAAGCTGAAAGCACAAGTCGTGAAGCCGCCTTTCCGCAAGTGATGTTTTCACCGCAGAGAATGTATAATTACTGTTTTTCGATTTACGAAGTAAACTAAGAAACTGTTTTGAATTTCTCCAAAAAGTTTTTCTCGTCTTGATGTTTCCGTTTTCGTGTGTGCTTTGGGCGATTTTTTGGTCCTTTCCGCTTCTGTTCTTCGTCAGATAGCCCGCTATCTTCCTCATCACACAAGCGGAAATGCCTCAAAAACTCATCCCAAATCATCGCACGATAAATTCAAAACCGTTTCTAAAATCGTAAATATTGAATCCCGCAAACATCCCATGTAGGAGCAAAATGCGGATATTCATTTAGTAAATAGTCAAATCGTAAATTTAAAAGACTCTGTATCCTCTGCGGTGAAATATCCATTCAGTTCTGTGCCAGACGGTACTCGTTAGGGGCAAGACCGGTGATTTTCTTGAAGATGAAATTGAACTGCTGGAGAGTAGGGAAGCCCAGTCGGGAAGCTATCGCCGCTACGCTATCGGTATTTGCCAGAAGCATCTTTCTGGCGGTATCCAGGCGTTTCAGCTGGAAATACTCGTGCAGGTTTTTTCCGGTCTCGAATCGTAGCAGGTCGTTGAAATATGCCACAGACAGCTTCAGTTGTTCTGCACAATAGTCAGGGGTGGGCAATATGCCGTGTTTCAGTTGGTCTGATGTGATATAATTATCCAGTATCCTGTCCATGTGGCGTAACAGAGCTTTGTTTTTATCTTCGCGGGTAATGAACTGCCGTTCGTAATAACGCGTGCAATAATCCAGTAACAGTTCGATGTAGTGCGAGATAAGCGTGCGGCTGAACCGGTCGATGGGGTGGCGCAGTTCTTCTTCCGTTTCTTGAAGGCATGTCACGATTTTGTTTTTCTCGCGCAGGGAGAGGTGCAGGGCTTCCTCTTTCCGGTAGGCGAAAAACGAATAATGCCCGAGGCTATGTTCGAGCGTAGTGTTGTAAAGCAAGTCGGGATGGAAAGCGAGCAGCCATCCTTGTGTCGGAAGTACGTGCTTGTCATTGATGCCAAACGAGTGTTGGGGAGGCAAGAAGACCATGGTGGCGGTGGAGAAATCGTAATATTTCCGTCCGCAACAGCATTCCTCTTCCATACCGTTTTCTATCAGCAAGACGGTATAGAAATCAAATCGGATAGCCTGTTGTGTCACATTCGCATTGTCCAGGCGGATGACGCTGGCTTGTGGGTGCAAGGTTTTGCATCCCAGGCAGCAGTTGCATTGGTGTACGGTCTTGATGTCTAATGTTTCTTTCATTGTTTTCTTGCATCTGTTACGGGACGCAAAGATAGACTTTTATCTGCAATCCTTTTATACCCGTTTTACGGAGTGATGTATCGAAATTACTTTTATCCGTAATTCGGGTAAGTTTGTTATCCGAATTTGGTGTATCTTTGCACGCGGAATAAACTGCACTCTATGAATTTCGGAAAAAACGATTTATTGGTACTGATACGTGAAGGTCGTCCGATGACCCTTCGCCAGCAACTTCTGCTTACGGTTCAGCTGAGTATACCGGCGATGGTAGCCCAGTTGTCGTCTATTGTGATGCAATACATCGATGCTGCCATGGTGGGCAGCCTGGGTGCCAATGCCTCGGCATCCATCGGGCTGGTATCCACTTCTACGTGGTTGTTTTCGGGCTTGTGTAGTGCGGCATCTACCGGTTTTGCCGTACAGGTGGCGCATTGCATTGGTGGAGGGAAGTTTAAGGAAGCACGCCAGGTGTTGCGCCAGTCCCTTGTGGCTGTGTCGTTATTCAGTATTCTTCTGGCAAGTATCGGCATGGGTATCAGCGGTGCCTTGCCCTATTGGTTGGGCGGTGAAGAGGTCATCAATCACGATGCTTCGGTTTATTTCCTGATTTATGCGGCTTTCCTTCCCATGATGCAGTTGTGTTTCCTGACGGGAGGCATGTTGCGTTGTAGTGGAAATATGCGTGTACCCAGTATGCTGAACGTGCTGATGTGTATGCTGGATGTGGTGTTCAATTATTTTCTTATTTTCCCTTCCCGTCACATTTCTCTGTTTGGGATGGAAGTGTTTATGCCTGGTGCCGGATGGGGGGTGGCAGGAGCTGCTTTGGGGACGGGGCTTGCCGAACTGGTTGTGGCAGGTCTGATGTTATGGTTTCTGGTGACCCGTTCTTCCGAATTGGGGCTGATGCACGAAAAGGGACGTTTTCGTCCTACATCGGCTGTATTGAAAAAGGCTGCCCGTATCGGGGGGCCGATGGGCATTGAGCACGCAGTGATTTGCGGCGCACAGATTCTTACTACGGTTATTGTGGCACCTTTGGGAGTATTCGCCATAGCGGCTAATTCGTTTGCTATAACGGCAGAGAGCTTGTGCTACATGCCGGGTTATGGTATAGCAGATGCTGCTACTACTCTGGTAGGGCAGAGCATGGGTGCCGGACGTAGAGATTTGACACGGCGTTTTGCCCGCATCACGGTAGGAATGGGCATGACGGTAATGGGCATCATGGGGGTAATCATGTATGTGGCTGCCCCGTTGATTATAGGTACGATGACGCCCGATGCCGAAGTGCTGGAACTGGGCGTAATGGCATTGCGTATCGAGGCTTTTGCCGAACCGATGTTTGCCGCGGCAATAGTGGCTTACGGTGTTTTTGTAGGAGCCGGCAGCACCATTATTCCGTGTCTGATGAATTTTTTCAGCATTTGGGCGGTGCGTCTTACGCTGGCGGCATCGCTGGCTCCGTCGATGGGCTTGAAAGGCGTATGGCTTGCCATGTGTATCGAATTATGTTTCCGCGGATTTATCTTCCTTGTCCGGCTTGAACGTGGCAAATGGATGAACTTGAAATGATTAAAACCGGTAGCCCAGTCCCAGCATCAGGTTGTTGGGGTCGTGGAAGTTGCTCAGTTGATATCCCACATGCAGGAAGACGCGGCGTGTGACGAATGTTTTCAGGGCAAGAATCTGGTAAAATCCTTTGGTGTCTTCTCCTTTGTAGATAAGGTTGCGTCCTATACCGAGGTTGATGCTGAATATCGGCATGGTCAGTTCGGCACGCAGGGAAAGTCCTACGGCAAACTGTTCGCGGAAAGATGGGCGGTAGAATTGTTTTTGGTTGGTGTCATGTTCGGTTCCGGCTACATGGTTTTTCAGGTTGGCGCTTTCGTCGTATTGTGCATCCAGCGAGATGCCGGCACGGAAATACCTGTTGACCCGGTAGAGTGGATTGAAGTTGAACCCGATTACCCCGAACGAGCCGGGTACAAGGTATCGCTCATCGGGCCAGATGATGCCTCTGCGCCGGGTGGCTCCGTATAAAATAATGTCATAACTGAATGGGGAACCTTGTAGGAGAGCTTTTTCTTGCGGGTGAGTTTTGGGGTTTGTTTTTTCAGCTCCGAAAGTACGTACCAGTCCGATACGTCCCCCTACGGTGTTGACACCCGAATTGGGGTAATTGCTGTTCCCGTTTGAATAATGTGTGGTTTCTATCCCTGCGGTCAGATGCCATTGTGGGGCGAGTTGCCAGTTCAGGTAGATGCCGGCATTCAGGTAAGCATTGATTTTCGAACCTACCACATCGTTGTACGGGTTGCTTGTCTCGTTATACTTTTTCCATCCGAATGAGGCTCCGAAGTTCCATTCGTAGTCTAGTGTCAGGTGAGGGGTGAGCCGGGCTATTTGTGAACCTTGGAACACATATACACTGACGGGGTTTCCCAGTTCCGAAGGGTTGAAAAAAGAAGTATATGCTATGCCGATGCCCTGATAGGCATGCGGATAGAGTTTTCCCAAATACGAGTCTTTATCGAATCGGAAGGCATATTTCAGATGTGCCGAAAGTACGGTGTTGATAGGTTTTCCTTGTGCATTTTCGCCTTCAAAAAAACTTTTGGTAGGCAATACATATCCCGGGCGGATATCGAAACCTATCTGGTGGTGTATCGGGTGATGGGTAAGCGAGTCGGGTTCGGCATGTCCGGCAAGGGTTCCCCCGATACAAAAGAAGGCGAATAGGAGGCAGAGCAAGATAAATCTATCGGTCTTTTTCATAATCTCGTATCTTTTTGCATTCAAAGGTAAGTCAATCCGATGAAACGGACAAACATTTCGGAAACGAAAAATGGGTATGCATTGGAATGCTGTCTTTAACTTTCGCTCTTTCTTCTGCGGCTTATTTCACTTTTTTGTCGTATATTTGTCGCAAACAGTAAAAAGAAAGAAGGATATGGATAATACTGAAAAATTGAAGATAGAAGAGCGGATTGTGGATATGTTGAAAACCGTTTACGACCCTGAGATTCCGGTCAATGTGTACGATTTGGGACTGATTTACAAGATTGACCTTCAGGATGACGGAGAAGTGGTGCTGGATATGACGCTTACGGCTCCCAATTGTCCCGCCGCCGAGTTCATCATGGAAGATATCCGGCAGAAGATAGAGTCGGTAGAGGGGGTGAAAGCAGCCCAGATCAATCTGGTCTTCGAGCCGGAATGGGACAAGGACATGATGAGCGAAGAAGCAAAACTGGAGTTAGGATTTTTATAAAAACAGGTAATGATGGATGCGATGAAGAATGTATATTTTTTGTCGGATGCGCATTTAGGCTCGCGGGCTATTGCGCATAGCCGCACTCAGGAACGCCGTTTGGTCAATTTCCTCGACAGTATTAAGGAACGGGCTTCGGCTGTGTATCTCTTGGGGGATATGTTCGACTTTTGGTACGAATTCAAGTTGGTTGTGCCTAAGGGATATACCCGTTTCTTGGGCAAATTGTCTGAATTGACCGACCGGGGAGTGGAAGTGCATTTCTTCATCGGAAACCACGATATCTGGTGTGGTGATTATCTGGAGAAAGAATGTGGAGTGATTCTGCACCGGGAACCGCAGACGTGCGAGATTTACGGAAAGGAGTTCTTCCTGGCTCATGGCGACGGGCTGGGCGATAATGACCGTAAGTTTCATTTGCTCCGGATGATGTTTCATAGTCATACTTTACAACGTATGTTCTCGATGTTGCATCCGCGCTGGAGTGTAGAACTGGGACTGGAGTGGGCGAAGCATAGTCGCCAGAAGCGGGAAGAGGGGAAAGAGCCTCCTTATATGGGTGAAGATAAAGAACCGTTGGTGTTGTTTACAAAGAAATACCTGAAAACGCATCCTGATATCAATTATTTTATTTTTGGCCATCGCCACATCATGCTCGACCTGATGTTGAGCCGCACATCGCGTCTCCTGATTCTGGGCGATTGGATATCCGAGTTCTCGTATGCCGTATTCGATGGTGAGAATCTTTTTATGGAACAGTTCATCGAAGGAGAGACGGAAGTCAGGTAACAAGGTGACAAGTTGACGATTTGACAAGGTGACAAGTTGACGAGGTAACAAGGGGACGAGGTTTTGAATAGTGTTGCATACTTCAACCCAAGTTTTTGAAACCTTGTCACCTAGTTCCCTCGTCACCTAGTTCCCTCGTTCCCTTGTTCCCTTGTCAACTGATTTATCTTGCCACTTCACCGTTTTCGTGTTTGGCGAGCAAGCCTTCCACTTCGGCAACTTTCACCATATTGTAGTCGCCTGCAATGGTATTTTTCAGTACAGAGGCCGCCGTAGAAAAGTCTACGCGCTTCTGTTCATCTTCAAAAGCGTGTTGGGCATACAGCATGGCACCGCAGAAAGCATCGCCTACACCAACGCAATCTACCACTTCATCAATGTCGAACACACGGGTATGTTTCATAGTGCCGTGCGAATAAAGGATGCCGGCAAAGGTATGGTGTACCGAGCTGATGACGTTGCGCAGGGCAATGTAGATGTATTTGCAGTTGGGAATCTGTTCACTGATGCCTTTGCAGAAAGCTTCGTAGGCTTCCAGGTCGTATGCTTCTCCATTGCGTGTGGCTTTGAATCCCGGTGCTTTCAGTCCTGTAACTAAAGCATACTCTCCTTCGCTTCCGAACATGATGTCGCTCGAAACCATCAGGGGACGCAATACTTCCTGTGCGCTTTTCCCGTAGTTCCACAGGTTTTTACGGTAATTGATATCATACGAAATGGTCAGTCCCATTTCCTTGGCTGTGTCAATGGCTTCTTTACATACATCGGCAAGTCCCGGTGTAAGAGCCGCATCGATGCCCGACCAGTGGAAGATGGAAGCGTCTTTGAATGCATCACGCCAGTTTATCATGCCGGGTTTCAGTTCTGAGAAAGCCGAATGTTCGCGGTCGTATATCACTTTTGAATTACGCATGGCGGCTGCTTTCTCCATATAATATGTTCCTAAGCGGTTGCCTCCCGTCAGTACATGTCCTGTTCCAATGTTGTGCGAACGCAGTTCGGACAGGCAGGTATCTCCCAGTGCATTGTCGGGCAGGCGGGTTATGAATTCCACTTCTCCTCCGAAATTGGCAATGGAAATGGCAACATTGGCCTCACTTCCTCCATAGTTGACCAGAAAATCATGGCTTTGTTGTATGCGAAGATTGTCGGGAGTGGTAAGACGGAGCATGATCTCACCGAATGTTACAACTTTTTTTTTCATATTCTATGTGTTTAAGTTCTTGGATGAGGGAGGACAAAAAAAGACATCCCCAGAAGCCGCTTTTTGTCTCTGCCCGTGCAAAGATAATGAAAAGCGACTTACGGGGATGCCCTTTTATAAACCTATTTAATGATTATTTACTTAATTGCGTTCGTTCAGGATGTTCATCGTGTCGGTTGCAATGGTCAGCTCTTCATCGGTCGGGATAACTACGACTTTCACTTTCGAGTCATCGGTAGATATGATGGCTTCTTCGCCGCGCACCTTGTTTCTTTCATCATCGATTTTCACACCCAGGTATTCCAGGTTCTTGCAGACAGCAGCACGTGCACTCGACTGGTTTTCGCCTACACCGCCTGTGAAAAGAATGACATCCACGCCGTTCATGGCTGCTGCGTATGCACCAATGTATTTGGTGATACGGTAGAAATACATCTTTTCGGTCAGAATAGCACGTTCTTCGCCATTCTGTACGGCAGCTTCCAGTTCGCGCATATCACTCGATTTTTCGAACATGCCCAATACACCGCTCTTCTTGTTCAGCAATGTAGACATTTCATCGGGGGTAAGTCCTTCCTTTTTCATGATGTAAGTGATGGCACCTCCATCTATGTCGCCGCTGCGTGTACCCATCATCAAGCCTTCCAATGGGGTCAGTCCCATACTGGTATCAATACATTTCCCGTCTTTTACGGCAGCAATAGAACCTCCGTTTCCGATATGGCAGGTGATGATACGGCTTCCCTCTTGCGGGATTCCCAAAAATTCGCATACGCGTTTTGATACGTAGCGGTGAGAAGTGCCGTGGAAACCATAACGGCGGATACCGTATTTTTCAAAATAGCGGTAAGGGATGGCATACAGGTAAGCGTAATCGGGCATCGTCTGGTGGAAAGCTGTATCGAATACGGCTACTTGTGGAACTTCGGGTAATAATTGCTGTACGGCATAAATACCTTTCAGGTTGGCTGGATTATGGAGCGGACCCAGGTCGCAACATTCTTCTACGGCGGCGATTACGGCATCATCAATCAGCACAGAACCACTGAACTTGGTTCCTCCGTGCAATACGCGATGGCCTACGGCATTGATTTCGTGCAGGCTCTTCACGGCTCCATATTTGGGGCTGGTCAGGGTGTCGAAGATGAACTGTACGCCGGTGGTATGTTCGGGTACATCTTTCTCGATGATTTTCTTTTCACCGTTCGGCAAGGTCAATTTCAGGAAAGACCCCGGCAAACCTATTTTTTCGATACCGCCTTGTGCAAGGACTTGTTTGGTAGTCATTTCATACAATTTGTACTTGATGGATGAACTGCCGCAATTGAGTACTAATACTTTCATATATAGTTGATTTGTTATTTTTATAGTTAGGACATGGTTATTCTTGTGCTTTCGCCGCAATAGCCTGGTTGGCTGTGATGGCAATCATCTTGTATACATCGTCAATGCAGCAGCCGCGCGACAGGTCATTGACCGGACGGGCGATACCCTGAAGAATCGGACCTACCGCAGTGGCATGTCCTAAGCGTTCTACCAGCTTGTAAGAAATGTTACCTACTTCCAGGCTGGGTACTACCAGTACATTGGCATATCCGGCGATTTCCGAACCCGGAGCCTTGCTCTGTCCGATTCTCGGAACCAAAGCGGCGTCTGCCTGCATTTCTCCGTCAATCTTCAGTGCCGGATCCATTTCCTTGGCAATCTTCAGCGCTTCTACCACTTTGTCTACCACTTCGTGTTTAGCCGACCCCTTGGTGGAGAAACTCAGCATGGCTACGCGTGGTTCGATACCTGCAACGGCTTTAGCAGTGCGGGCGGTGCAGACAGCAATCTGTGCCAATTGGCCTGCATCGGGAACCGGAGTAACGGCTACGTCACCCATAACGATTACACCATTGTCGCCACATTCGGGGGCGTGAGTCAATAAGAGCATGGCACCGGATACACACGTGATGCCCGGAGCAGTCTTAATAATTTGCAGTGCCGGACGCAATACATTGCCGGTCGTGTTGCGGGCTCCGGCAAGCTGGCCATCGGCATCACCTGCCTTAATCATCAGGCAGCCGTAATACAGCGGGTCGAGCACCAGTTTGCGGGCTTCTTCGATGGTCAAGCCCTTTTTCTTCCGCAGTTCGCACAATAATTGTGCGTATGCTTCTTTTTTCGGGCTGGTTTCGGGATCGATGATGGTAGCTTTATGGATGTTACCCAAACCCCATTCTTTTGCGAGCGCCATGATTTCATCGGGATTGCCCAACAAAGTCAGGTCGGCCACACCATCTGTCAATATCTGATTGGCAGCTTTCAACGTACGTTCTTCTGTTCCTTCCGGAAGCACAATGTGCTGTTTGTTCGCTTTTGCGCGTTCAACAATTTGACTAATTAAATCCATAGATTTGTATATTTTTTAATATGTGATTCTTTTTGTTGTGTGCGATAACGCTTTTCTCATACCGCACTGCAAAAATACGTTTTTTTGTAATATCAAGTTTGCAAAGACGGCTTTTTTTTTCGGAAGAAGTAGAGAATTTTAATATGTTTGACAGCAGGAAAAATAAAAAAGCCCGTTTCTGTACAAGATAACACCAGAATGTTTACCTTTGCGTCCGTTTTCAATAGTTAAAGTTTTTAGGATATGGTTCGTCAGTGTTCAATTTTATTTGGATGCCTTGCGCTGGGGGAACTGGTAGTTTACCTCACGGGAATCCACCTGCCTTCGAGTATCATCGGGATGCTTCTGCTCACGTTGTTCTTGCAGCTGGGATGGATTAAGCTGGAATGGGTACAGGGGCTGAGCAATTTCTTGGTTGCAAACCTGGGTTTCTTTTTTGTTCCTTCGGGAGTTGCGTTAATGCTTTATTTCGATATTATCCGGGCGCAGTTCTGGCCCATAGTCGTTGCTACGCTGGTCAGCACAGTACTGGTATTGGTCGTTACAGGTTGGGTACATCAAATCGTCAGAAAATATGGATTTTTTCACAAATAAGTTCTTTTTGCTTGCCATTACTTTCGGGTTTTATTTTCTTTCGAAAGTGATACAGAAGAAGACGGGATGGCTCATTCTGAATCCCATCCTGTTGGCTATCGCATTGCTGATATGCTTTTTGCAATGTACGGACGTTTCTTACGAGACTTATTCCGAGGCAGGATCGCTGGTCGAGTTTTGGCTGAAGCCTGCCGTGGTGGCGTTGGGGGTTCCCTTGTATTTGCAGTTGAAAATGATAAAGAAACAGCTTATGCCGATTCTCATTTCCCAGTTGGCGGGTTGTGTGGTAGGGCTGGTTGCCGTAACGGTTATTGCCAAGGTGATGGGGGCTTCGCCCGAGGTGATCATGTCTTTGGCTCCGAAGTCGGTTACGACACCGATTGCCATGGAAGTGTCGAACGCCGTAGGCGGCATTCCTTCCTTGACCGCAGCCGTAGTGATTGTAGTAGGGCTGTTTGGTGCCATCTGTGGATTTAAGGTGTTGCAGGTGGGGCATGTAGGAAGCCCTATCGCACAAGGCTTGTCGATGGGTACGGCTTCGCATGCCGTAGGCACTTCGCGGGCAATGGAAATAAGCGGCAAATACGGTGCATACGCCAGTCTGGGGCTGACATTGAACGGTATTCTGACCGCCTTGCTGGCTCCTACCATCCTGCATCTGCTGGGACTTTATTAGAAGCTATTTTGAATTTCTCCAAAAAGTTTTTCTTGGCTTGATGTATCCGTTTTCGTGTGTGCTTTGGGCGATTTTTTGGTCCTTTTCGCTCCTGCTCTTCGTCAGATAGCCCGCTATCTTCCTCATCACAGAAGCGAAAATGCCTCAAAAACTCATCCCAAATCATCGCACGATAAATTCAAAACAGCTTCTTAACCGTTTCTTCTGTTATGCACAAGTTATCAACAGGCTGTTCATAACTGTTGATAACTTGTGCATAGCCTTATGGCGGGCAAAAGTCTCGGTTGATTTTGTGTGATGCAGTTACTTGCGGAGCAGGGCGCAACTATATACATTGCGTGCTATATATAGTTGCGCGGATAAATGCAGATAAGTGCATGGTTGGTAAGATTATTAATCTTCCGGCTGTAAGATTATTAATCTTACGCGTGCAAGATTATTAATCTTGCAGAAAGGTCAGTTATCTGGTGCGTTTGTCCTGTAAAACCATCCGAATGTATTTCGCAATTCCATAAGTTTTCTTACCTTTGCCGTAGTAATAAATTAACCTAATCTTTTAGTTCTATGTATCCATTAAAGTTTAAACCGATTTTAAAATCGACCATTTGGGGAGGAGAGAAAATCATTCCGTTCAAACACCTTGATATCCAGCAAGAGCAAGTAGGAGAAAGTTGGGAAATCTCGGACGTTCCGGGTGATGAGTCTGTGGTGGCAAACGGTGCTGACGCAGGGAAAAACCTTACACAGATGGTAGATGAATATAAAGCGGCTTTGGTAGGGGAGAGCAATTACAAACGTTTCAACGGCAAATTCCCTTTACTTATCAAGTTTATCGATGCTTGCCAGGACTTGTCTATTCAGGTGCATCCGGATGACGAACTGGCGATGAAACGTCATCAGTCGCTGGGCAAGACCGAGATGTGGTATGTTATCGGCAATGATGGCGGAAAAGCCCATTTGCGTTCGGGATTGTCAAAGCAGATTACGCCCGAAGAGTATGCGCAGATGATTGCCGACAATACTATTTGTGACGCGCTTGCCGACTATGCGGTTCAGCCGGGTGATGTGTTCTTCTTGCCTGCCGGACGTATCCATAGCATCGGAGCCGGATGTTTTATCGCCGAAATCCAGGAGACTTCGAACATTACTTACCGTATTTATGATTTCAACCGTAAGGACAAGAACGGCAATACGCGCGAACTGCATACCGAGCTTTCGAAAGATGCCATCGACTATACGGTGAATGAAGATTACCGTACGCATTACACGCCGAAGCAGAACGAACCGGTAGAACTGGTGGCGTGTCCTTATTTCACCACTACGGTGTACGACTTGACCGAACCGATGGAAATGGATTATAGCGAGCTTGACTCGTTTGTGATTTATATCTGTATGGAAGGGGCTTGTAGTGTGACCGACAATGAGGGCAACCAACTTTCGCTTCAGGCAGGCGAGTCGGTATTGTTCCCGGCTACTACCCAGAAGCTTTCGGTAAAACCGGAAGGGCAGGTGAAATTCCTTGAAACTTATGTTTGATAATTGCGAGTATAAATAAAGGTTAAGGCGCAAAAGAAAGTGTGTGGTTAAGAAAACATACTTTCTTTTGCGCCTTTATTGTGTATAAATGTAAAATGATGAATACGAAAAATTGGTTTATCTCTGTATGGATGTGTTTGCTTGTATGGGCGGTCACACCTCTTTTTGCGGAAAATTATCCCTATCGTAGTGATGTGCTGTGGGTAACGGTACCCGACCATCCCGACTGGCTTTATCAAGTGGGCGAGCAGGCAAAGGTGGAGGTGCAGTTTTATAAATATGGTATCCCTCAGGATGGAATAGAAGTGGCTTATGAGCTGGGAGAGGATATGATGCCGGCACACCGTAGCGGAAAGGTTGTGCTGAAAAACGGACGTGCCGTCATTCAGTTGGGTACGATGAATCAGCCCGGATTCCTGGATTGCCGGCTTACGGCAACCATAGACAGGCAGACCTACAGACATCATGTAAAGGTGGGATTCTCTCCTGAAAAATTGCAGCCTTATACACAGCTCCCTGATGACTTCAACGCGTTTTGGGAAAAGAATTTGGCTGAGGCTGCCAGGTGTCCGATGGAATATACCATAGAGCCAGCTCCCGAATATGCTTCGGAAACGACCGAATGTTTTCTGGTCAAGTTGCAATGTTTCCGTCCCGGTTCGTATGTATATGGTTATCTGACCCGTCCCAAGGCTTCGGGCAAATATCCCGTGGTACTTTGTCCTCCGGGTGCGGGAGTAAAGACCATTAAAGAGCCTGGGCGTCATATTTATTATGCCGAAGAAGGATGCATCCGTATGGAAATGGAGATTCATGGACTGAATCCGAAAATGACCGGCAAAGAGTTTAAGGAGATATCGGCGGCTTTCGGCGATTACCTGACGTTCGGTATTGATGACCGCGAGAATTATTACATGAAGAAAGTCTACATGGCATGTGTGCGTGCCATCGATTACCTCACTTCTTTGCCCGACTGGGACGGGAAGAATGTTATCGTACAAGGCGGAAGCCAAGGCGGGGCACTGGCACTGGTAACGGCTGGACTGGATAAGCGTGTAACGGCTTGTGTGGCAAATCATCCGGCATTGAGTGACATGGCAGGATATAAGGCAGGACGTGCCGGAGGTTATCCTCATTTTTTCAAGCGTTATCAGGATATGGATACACCTGCGAAAATCCGTACTATGGCCTATTATGATGTGGTCAACTTTGCCCGGCGCATCAAGGTGCCGGTCTATATGACATGGGGGTATAATGACAATACATGCCCTCCTACTACCAGCTACATTGTTTATAATGTATTGACCTGCCCCAAGGAGGCGCTGATAACCCCCATTAACGAACACTGGACTTCGGAAGCAACAGAATACGGACATCTGAAATGGATTCAGAGACATTTAAGGTAACCGTTGTATTGGGATTCAGTCTGTGAATGTGTTCCGGGACTCAAAGAATATCTTCTGAAAAAAGCGTGCCTGCATACTATGAGAACAATAGTAGTGCAGGCACACCGAAAATGAAAACCAAAATGTGCAAAAAATTAGAAACGGTTTCTAAATCCGTCTGGCGGATTATACTTCTACCAGTTTATATTTAGGTACCATGATCTTCATCATAATCCAACTGAACAGGTAGGCGAGCGATGCTACGATGAATACAATCATGTAGCCGGCATCGATACCCTGAAAACCAAGGAAAGACATGTTGGTTTCTTTCGAATAAGTAAATAGCAAACCCGAGCACTGGTTGAAAAGCAAGCAGCCTACACCACCTGCCATACCACCGATGCCTGTAACGGTAGCTACGGCCGATTTCGGGAACATATCACTTACTACTGAATAGACATTTGCGCTCCAACTCTGGTGTGCTGCACCGATGATACCGATGATGATAATCGGATACCAGCAAGAAGCTGCACCGGTCGACTGGGCAAACAAACCTATCAATGGGAAGAACGAGAAAATCAGCATGGCTTTCATTCTGCCTTTATAGGGGTCCATTTTTTGCTTTTCAACAAAGAATGTAGGCAGATAACTTCCGTAAAGCGACAACATCGAAATCAGATACAGTGTAAAGATCAGCATCATTCCCATGGTAGAGTCTGAACTGTATCCGTATACATCACGGATATATGCCGGAGCCCAAAACAGGAAGAACCACCATACACCATCGGGCAGGAAACGTCCGAAGATGACCGCCCATGTCTGGCGGAAAGTGAAGCATTTCCAAAGTCCGATTTTCGGTCCGTCATTATTGTCTTTGCTGACCGTATTTTCGGCTATTGCATCCTGTTCGATGTATTCAAGTTCAGCTTTGTTCACATGCTTGTTGTCACGTGGCTTGTCGTAGAATTTGTAGAACAAAATCATCCAGAGCAGCCCGACTCCACTCATTACGATGAATGCCATTTCCCAGCCGAAAGCACGTGCAATGCCCGGTATGATGAACGGGGCTACCAGAGCACCTACTTGTGCACCTGCATTGAACAAGCCGGTAGCGAAGCCACGGTCTTTCTTCGGAAAATATTCGGCAGTAATCTTGATGGCTGAAGGGAAATTGCCCGATTCACCGATGGCAACAATGCACCGCATGAATACAAACAGCCAGACACTGACAGTTGATACCGCCAGTGCGATATTTCCAGTAGCTTTGATGGCGGCAAGGTTTTCGCGTGCGGCTCCGAAAGTGAACATCCAGTCGCCACTTACGATGCCATTGGTCAGTATGCCGGTAAAAGCATGTAAGAATGCACCCACTACCCATGTGCCGAAGGCAATGAGATAACCGCGGCGCGTACCTACTTTATCGATAAACTTTCCGATGAACAGCATACTGATGGCGTAAACTAACGAGAATACACCCGTGATGGTTCCATAATTGGCATCCGACCAGTTCAGTTCGGGAGCGATAAAGTCTTTATAGGTAAGCGATAGAACCTGGCGGTCCATATAAGTTGCTGCGGTAGCCAAGAATAGCATGCTACAGATTACCCAGCGGTAATTGCTCATCTTCGCTCCGGTATTAGTTGAATTGTTCATGGTATTGAATCTTGTTTTTATCGTTTAGATAGTTTTTAGTTAATAAATGGCGGGAGGGTGCTTATCTCATTTCTGTGTAAGAAATCTTGTCCATATCTCCATAGTCCAGGTTCTCACCAGCCATACCCCAGATGAACATGTAGTTGCTGGTGCCGGCTGCTGCATGGATAGACCATTCGGGTGACATGATAGCCTGTTCGTTGGCAAGCCATACCAGACGTTCTTCTTGTGGTTCGCCCATTAAGTGGCAAATCATGTTGCCTTCAGGAACGTTGAAATAGAAATACGCTTCGATGCGGCGGCTGTGGGTATGTGCAGGCATGGTGTTCCATACACTGCCGGGTTTCAGTTCGGTCAATCCCATTTGGAGTTGGCACGGGCCTTCTTCCAGTACGTTGTTCACAATCAGCTGGTTGATGACACGGTCGTTGCTTTCTTCCATTTTTCCGGCAGGGAATGAGTTGGCTTTCAAAGAGCCTTTGCGTCCGTCGATGGTAATCAGTTGTGTCTTGTACTCTTTATGTGCCAGTGCCGAGTTGATATAGAACTTGGCAGGCTTGCTGGCATCTTTGCTCTTGAATGTCACATTTTTGTTTCCACGGCCAACGTACAGGGCTTCTTTGAATCCCAGTTCGTATTCTTTGCCATCTACGGTTACGATACCTTCGCCACCGATGTTGATGACTCCCAGTTCGCGGTTGAACAGGAAATAAGGAGCTTTCAGTGCATCAAAGGTTTCCAGTGTCAGTTCTTTGGTTGCGGGAACGGCTCCGCCGAAGATGAAGCGGTCGTACATGGAATAAGTCAGGTTGATTTGGTCGGCAACCATTACTTTTTCCATCATGAAACTGTTACGAAGTCTTTGTGTGTCGTATGTTTTTACATCTTGGGGGTTGCATGCCGTTTGCATGCGTACGTTTACTTGTGCATTTGCCGATAAAGCGGCTGCACCTAACATCATTGCAATTGCTAATTTTTTCATGTTGCTTTCGTTTTTTATAGTTTGTTTTTTATTGATTATTCAGCGTTGCGGCTTTCCTTGATAATCCGGCGTCGGTTAAAGATTGCCAAAGCCAGTGTAAAGGCAACAAGGATAATAGAACCTACAATCTTCATATTATATACAAGGTGGAAAATAGCCCATGAGAAGAGGCTTGAGGCAAAGTCGAGTGCACCTCCTTGGAACCCTTCGGGTATTTTTACGGCAGAGTCTTGTGTCTTTACATATACGTCTTGTGCGGCTTGGGTAAAGAAAGGAGCCAAATCGGTAACGAAATAGAGTCCTACAATCAAAGCTACCAGGCCGATGATGAA
Organism: Bacteroides sp. An269; assembly: GCF_002159755.1. NCBI lineage: Bacteria > Pseudomonadati > Bacteroidota > Bacteroidia > Bacteroidales > Bacteroidaceae > Bacteroides > Bacteroides sp. An269. The sequence continues at coordinate 10,955 of NZ_NFJG01000033.1, read as the reverse complement.
TGTTTTCAATACGTTGCCTTTAGTGATGGGAAGGACCGCCGGAAACAAGTAGAACATACCAGCCAGCGAGGCAAGCGGCAAGAATTGGTTTCCGGGAAGTATAACCGATAAAAATAAAGTAACAGGAATCAGTAACAACGAGACAACAAGCGTTGTAGGATGGCCGATGACCAATGCAGGGCTCATACCAATGTTCAGTCCGCTTGCATTCTTGAATTTGCGGGCAATTAATTCACGGGTGGCATCCGAGATTGGGCGCAATCCTTCAATGAATAATGAAGTGATACGTGGAATCAATTCCATTACAGCTCCCATCTTAATGCCCAGTCCCAAAATGGCAGGAATGTTGTCGACCAGCTGCTTGCCGCTTTCACAAGCTAATGCACCAATGCCGCATCCCACGATGACACCTAGAAAAAGAGGTTCACCCATGATGCCGAATTTCTTTTTCATACCTTCCGCATCGATGTTTAATTTCTCAAATCCGGGAATTTTATCCAGTGCCTTATTGATAACTACGGCAAAGGGTACAAAACCCTGGCAGAAAGGTTGAGGGATGGAGATGCCGTCCATCTTGTCGTAATAGGTCTGGAATTGTTTGCAGGTCAGGTCTGCCATTACCAAAGTAATAATGTAGCAGATAATGGCGGCAAAAAATCCCCACCAGATATTGTCTGATGCGAAATAGACCACAGCACCGATAAAAGCAAAGTGCCAATAGTTCCACAGGTCGATGTTGACGGTTTTGGTTGTTTTGGTCAGCAACATCACGATATTGACTGCAAGGCATACAGGAATGATGAAAGCACCTACAGATGTGTTGTATGCAACTGATGCAGCAGCAGGCCATCCCATGTCGAAGATACCTAGACTTAACCCATAGATTTCGGTGACTCTTTTCAGTGGTTCTCCCAGGCTGCTTGTCAACAAAGCGGTCACTACCGATAATCCTACAAAACCGACTCCGACGAGCAATCCGCTCTTGAGTGCTTTCCCGAATTTAATTCCGATACATACTCCTAAAATTGTAAAAATAATAGGCATCATCACCGCTGCTCCCAGACCGATGATATAGCTAAAAACCTGTTCCATACGTTACGTTTCTCTTTACTATAAATACGTTTATAAGGTTAATAATGAATGTAATTGCACCAAATGTACGGTCTTTTCTTTTAATTTGCAATTGATTTGGCAAGAAATTGCAGTATTTGTCGAAATTTTCCGTTATCGTACACGATAATTCTTGTTTCTTGAATAAATAATCCACTTTTAAGCCCAGAAAATCCACATGGCTCATCTACTTTTTCTTTACTTTTGTAACTGTTAAGGGAGTGTGGGCATTCATGCAAAAACAAATAAAAAACACGTTATGAGAAACAAGAGCTTTTTAGTTATGATGTTGGGGGTTGTGTTGGCAACTTTGGGTAAAATTCAGGCAAAGACCGATTCCTTCGAGCCGCAGAAGCCTTGGTCTGTCCGTATGGCAGAGTCGGAAATGGTAAGAAATCCTGAGTCGTGGCAACTTGATTTCCAACCGTCATTGAAATGGGATTATTGTCATGGGCTGGAATTAGGGGCTATGTTGGATGTGTACGACCGTTATGGCGACAACCGTTTTTTCGAGTATGCTTTGGCTTATGCCGATACGATGGTTAATGCAGACGGGACAATCAAGAAATACAAGGTAGAAGAATATAGCCTGGACCGTATCAATTCCGGAAAATTCTTGTTCCGCATTTATGAACAGACTAAGGAACCGAAGTACAAGAAAGCCTTGGATTTGATTCGCACACAGTTCGACGGACAGCCTCGCAATGCTGATGGAGGCTTTTGGCATAAGAAAGTATATCCTCACCAAATGTGGTTGGACGGTATCTATATGGGGGTTCCTTATTTGGTGGAGTATGCTTACCGGAATAATGAACCGGAAGATTATCAAGAGGTTATCAAGCAGATAAAGTTGGCTGCGCGTCATACGTACGATTCGGAGACGGGCTTGTTCCGCCATGCTTGTGATGTAAGTAAGACAGAAAAATGGGCGGATAAGACTACCGGTCAGTCGCAGCATTGCTGGGGACGTGCGTTGGGATGGTATACAATGGCAATCGTTGATGTGCTTGATTATCTTCCGATGCATGAACCGGGACGTGACTCATTGCTGGTGATACTGAACCACGTTGCCAAGACGTTGAAAAAATATCAAAGTCCGGAAGGATTGTGGTATCAGGTGATGGATCGTAGTGGTGATGAAGGAAATTATTTGGAGTCGTCCTGCTCTACGATGTTTGTCTATTCCCTCTTGAAAGCAGTGCGTAAGGGATATATCAGTTCTTCTTATTTCAATACGGCGCGTAAAGGTTACGAAGGCATTTTAAATCATTTTATAAAGGTGGACGAAAATGGGTTGGTGTCGATAACCCGTGCTTGCGCAGTTGCCGGACTGGGAGGCAAGAATTACCGGTCGGGTGATTATACCTATTATATAAATGAGAAGATTCGTGACAACGACCCGAAGGCTGTTGGACCGTTTATTCTGGCAAGCCTGGAATGGGAAAGTCTTCCTAAGGAGCAACGTCGTTTTGCCGAACCTAGAACGTTGATGGTGGCTCAGGATGGTTCGGGCGACTTTACTACTTTAAAGGATGCTTTGGAGTCGGCAAGAGCTTTTATGGATTATGATGTAAAGATTTATGTCAAGAATGGTGTTTATCGTGAAAAGCTGGTTGTGCCTTCGTGGCTTCAGCACATTGAGATTATCGGTGAAGATGCTGGCAAGACAATAATAACGAATGCCGATCATGCCAATATGAACAAAATGGGTACTTTCCGAACCTATACGGTGAAAGTAGAGGGCAATTACATCACGTTCCGTAACATAACTATTGAGAATAATGCACCCCGCTTGGGACAGGCTGTAGCCTTGCATACAGAAGGAGATTGCTTAAGATTCTATAATTGCCGGTTGTTGGGCAATCAAGATACAGTCTATACGGGGACAGAAGGAACTCGTCTTTATTTCGAAGGGTGCTACATAGAGGGAACTACTGATTTCATCTTTGGTCCTTCTACTGCTTGGTTCGAGGGATGCACCATTCACAGTAAAGCCAATTCGTATGTGTCAGCAGCTTCTACTCCTGCCTATATTTCTTATGGTTATGTGTTTAATAAGTGCAAACTGACTGCCGATGCCGGTGTAAATAAAGTCTATCTGGGACGTCCGTGGCGTCCGTATGCTTCTACCGTATTTATGAATTGCGAGTTGGGCAAACACATTGTTCCGGCAGGCTGGCACAATTGGAATAATAAGGAAAATGAGAAGACTGCTCGTTATGCTGAATACGGAAACACCGGTGAAGGTGCAATAACCGGCCAACGGGTCGGATGGGCAAAGCAGTTGACCGAAAAAGAGGTAAATGATATAACTTTGGACCGTTTTTATTTTATGTCAGGAAATTGGAATCCGTGCGAATAAAAGTCGTATAACTGTAAGAACTAATCAGGAGTTAAAAGTCAATAACCTTGTAGGTTTGGGCTTTTAACTCCTGATTAGTTCTTACAGTTACCGCTTGATGTCTGTCAATAGGGCATTGCCATTTTTAAGAGGATTCCATCCATCGTTTCCTGCCAATACCTTTTCGGGCTGGTATCTTGTGATGTCAGTCAGTTGGTGGCTATAGGGTACTCTAGTATTTGGGCTTGCTCCTTCGCCAGTGCTTTTGTATTCAGCGAAGAACGCGGTTTTTTCATTCGATGCTTTACCCCAGTTGTTCCAGCCTGCCGGAACAATGTGTTTGCCCAATTCGCATTCTATGTAAACCACTTGGGCATAGGGACGCCACGGACGAGCCAGATAAACTTTGCTAGTTTCCTTGTCTGAAGTCAGGCGGCAGTTCCAGAATACATATCCATAGTCTTTCCCTTGGTCGGTAGAGGGAGCGGTCACATAGCCATCACCTAAGCTTCGTATCTCGCAATTTTTGAATAAGGCAGTGCTCCAGCCAAAGATGAAATCGACAGTGCCTTCTATATAGCATTCCTCGTAGTATTGTCGGCTTTCTTTGCCATAGGTGTAGAGTGTGTCTTGGTTGCCTAGAAAACGGCAATGCCGGAAATAGGCACGATCGCCGTCGACAAAACATGCTACAGCTTGCCCTACCTTTCCTGCCGTATTGGCAAAAGTGATGTTTTCGGCATAAAAGTCGGGAGCGTAAATGTAGACGGTAGATGAACCGGAGGTAGACATTTCTTCGCCGAAAATATTTTTCTTCGAGGCATAATTGTCATCAGTGATTATGGCTCCCTCTTCGCCGATAAGTGATACATTGATTTTTGAGGCAGGGACGATGACACGTTCTTTGTATTCGCCTTTCCGTACAAGAATGGTAGTGCGATGTTTTTTGCGGAAATCGGGTACGGCATTAATTGCTTCCTGAACGGTGAAGAAATCGCCGCTACCATCTTTTGCTACTACAAAATCATAATAACGTACGTACTTGCCCAATTCGGGAATTTGCTTCTCGATGGCTTGTACGGCAAGTCTGGCTACCTGTCTGGCACCGTATACGTTGAAATGGGTATTGTCTTGGCGTCCTTTGGGGCAAGCGGGTGAAACACCTGCCGGAATCCACATGAAAAGTCTTTTTGAACCTTCTACGCCCATTGATTCTACCAGTTCCTTTGTGGCACGGTTGAGATCGATGAATACTACATCCAGTTCTTTTGCCACATTGCGTGGCGAGTCAAGATATTTTCCATGGGTATCTATCAGCGTATCTCCTTCTTCGATGGCATCTGTCTTTTCGGGACGGAGGTCATCAGCAGCAATCGCATTGGGGTTTTCACCGAAATTGCGGCGTACTACAGAATTAAACAAGACGGGAATACCTCCTTTTTCGCGTGTCTCACGTACGAATTTCCGGAGGTTTTCATCGAAAGTTGTACCTGGTTCGGTATGACGGTCAGGGTTCGTTTTCTCGTCATTATGTCCGAACTGGATAAATACATAGTCACCTGGGCGGATTTTGTTTACCACTTCTTCCCAGTGTCCTTGGTCAATGAAACTTTTCGAGCTTCTTCCGTTTAAAGCATGGTTGTCTACGCGTACGTCTTCGGTGAAAAATCCTCCTAAAACGTGTCCCCAGCCTCGTTCTAAATTACCGGCATCCAACGATTTATTGGCCATGGTGGAATCACCTATCATAAAAATCGTGATAACCCGGTCTGACTTGAATGCTGACAGGAACAGAACTGTCAGTAAGATGCAGAACAAATGAACTTTTTTCATAAAATGATGGTATATGTTTTCAATGGTTGAATTCTTTATTGAAAAACTCTAATACGGCTTGCTGGATTTCTTTGCTGCAGAAATGGGGCAAGTCGTAGAGTTGGGTATGGAGGTGTTTATCGGCTCCCTGGCTTTCCCATACTTTGTGCAGGATTTCGTATGCCGACTTTACCCCGTCTACCGGAAAAAGTTTGTCTTTCAGTCCGTTGGTGAATAACATCGGCTTGGGACAGGCGATGCTTGCTACGTGTGGATAATCCATGTAACGCCGGAGGTTCGGGATAATCATGGCGTATGCCGAACCACCTTTGTTCTGGTTGTTGGTTAAAGTCATCAGACTATCGGTGGTATTCATCCAGCATACGGCAGCTCCGGCTTTTACGGCATCGGTAGCCGCCATGGTCATCCATGCCCGATGTGCTCCCATAGAGAAGCCCATTGTACCGACTTTTTCCTTATCGACATTAGGAAGAGAACTCAAGAACTCAGCACTTCGGATATCGTCCCACGTGATGAGTGCTCCCCATGACATGCCCATCTGAAGCAAATTAGCAGATAAAGCTTGTTGCGAATCGTAGCGTGGATATTCTTTTCGTCCGCGTTCGCCCCAGAACAGGGCATCTACTGCCAGCACGATGTATCCGTGTTGTGCCAGATAATCACCTACGTATTGTCCGTCGTAGCAACGTGTTACCCAATCGTCTGCATCTGCTTGTACGACTTCTGATACGTGAAACGGACGTACCATCTTTTCTTTTCCGATGGTGAAATGTGCACCATGGTCGTGTAGTAGCAGGATAGCAGGAAATGGACCTTTTCCTTCAGGTACCAAGAGGTATGCCGGCACGCGAGACCATTTGGAAATGTTAAATACGATTTTTTGTGCCGTATAGCCCTCACGTTGCTCACTCTCGATGACTTTCATATCGAAGGCAGATTCGGGAGGTGCAGGCTGCATGCATTCCAGCAATTTCCGGCGTGCCTGTTCACGCCAGCGGCTGAAATCTTTTTCTGGTGCATTGCCCCACGCCAGTGGATAGGTGAGTGTTTGCTTCAGTTCTTGGTAGAAGATAGGCATATCGTTTATGGTTTCGTAGCCTGTGTATGCTTGTTCTGCCTCTATTTTTTTTATCCATGCCGGATAAGCTTGTAAGATGGCTTCGGGAACGTATGTGTACCATGCATAGCCTACCCGTCGTTCGGGTGCTACATCTTTCAGCTGATAGACTTTTTTCCCATTGCGGTTAGCCATGAAGGGACGGTTGGTATCCAGTTCGTAAAAACGGGCCCAGATGCGTGGAGCTTTAGCGTCTTCCACGACAATTCTGTCGTAGGGATATTCTGCGTTGGTGATTTGCGTTTTGTCTATGGGTACCTTTTCGATGCGGATACCTTGGATTGCTGATTTTTCCAGCCAGGATATGCCGGCTTTTACGGCATCTATGACCGGAGGTGTAGGGTGAGGAATGTGCATCAGCAGGCGCAGGATACTACAGCTTTCGCTCGAAACCAGTGACGGAAGTTCGAAGCTGCGGGCATGTGTAGGGAGCAATGTCTTGTTGTCGTGTTGCTGTCCCCATACAGTTTTGGTGCCGTTCTGTACATATTGAGTACGCAAAATCATGTCGATTCCCATCCAAAATGCCTGGTGGATTTTTTTCCTCATTGTGTCGTCCAGCCAGGTGTAATGGATATCTCCTTCGTTGATGCGTAAAAAGAGTTCCAGTACACCGGTGGTCACCTCATCATTGTATGTGATGGCATCTACGTCCCAGCCGCGCCAGCCTCCGTTTTTCTTTTGAGTTTTAAGAAGGTAGCTCAACCCTTTGAGAGCGGCATCTTTGTAGCGTGCCTGTCTGGTCAGCGTATATACATGGGCAAGATAATCGATTTGTGAGTACGTATTGCGGTTGTCCAGCGTACTGCGTTTGTATCGGTCGCTTAATGTGCTGTATACCGAGTCGGGCGGCAGAATGGCCAGCCAGTCGATGTTTTTGGGCCATCCGCCGTCTTGATTCTGGTAAGCAATGAAATTGTTGGCTATTTCCTTGTACTGTTCAGGGGCATAGCGGGCATAGTTGCGGACGGGATGTCCCAGATTCCAGTGGTGGATGCCGTCATCCATACTTTTTAGTGAGGGGATATCTTGTGCGTGTGCGAAACTTGCCAGTCCACATATCAGCAGGCATAGTAATTGGTTTTTCATGGCTTAACTCTTACTTCTCAGTTTTTCGGATATAAATGGTTAACCAAACCATTCAGATAAACTTCCAGATTGGTATAGTCGGTACTCAGGCTGTAAACAGCCCCATCCGAGGCGTCATTGGGGTTTAAGCCGTGTTGTTTTTCCCATTCATCGGGCATTCCGTCGGAGTCAGTATCAATAGGAGCAATGTCAGACTGGTATTCATCCCATCCGCCTACATCGCTGGGTTGGTCTATCATGCCGTTAGTACTTCCGTGGCTTCCTTCATAATGATAGATGCCCTGCTGGGTTTCATCTACGATACGTTGGTCGTATGCATCCCGTTTGAAGGAAGCTCCTGCGTATTGCAATACGGCTTCATAAGCTTCGTGTGCCGGTTGGAGCGAAGTATGTTCGGCTATATCGAAGGGGGAATCGGATAAGTAAGTTGTTTTGTCTGCGGTTTTGTCTTTTAAAATCAACCCTACGGTATTGTCCTTGTTCACCTTTTGCATGTCTTTCCGTTGCTTTTCGCTCAGCTTGGTGCATGAATCATCCATGTAGTTCCCGTTCAGATAGAAAACACCGTGAATACCTTTTGTATTGGAGTTCGTTCCGTCATCGGGATATGCTGTAAACAAACGTTTGTATGAGGAGACCGTAGCGGTATAGGGACCGGGCTTATAGTAATTGTTCAGGAAATTATACGAACCTCCTTCGCCCGCGTATGCTCCGGCACTTCCGTAATTGTAGATGACATTGTTGAACAATTCCACCCGCTCTTCTTCGGGCTTGCCTGTATAGCGGCTTCCGCACAGGCGGGGCGTGCGGTTGGAGTGATGTGCCAGCAGATTGTGGTGGAACGAGGCGGGCTGTCCTCCCCAGATGCCTCCATAGCCGTGCTTGCCTTTTTTGTGGATGGAGTTGAGCAGGCTTTCGCTGGCGATGCACCATTGCATCGTGAAGTTCCGGTTATCGTAGAACGTGGCACATTCGTCCGTGCTCCAGCTCATCGAACAATGGTCGATGATGATATCCCGGTGGTTATTGAATCCGTTCATGGCATCGTTCCCTTTTTGCTTGATGTCCGCTCCCATGCGCGAACGGATGAAGCGGATGATGACGTTGTCCGCCTTGATTCCCAGCGTATAGTTTTTCAGGCAGATGCCGTCGCCCGGAGCGGTCTGTCCGGCAATGGTCAGGTCTCCGTTATTGATATAGAGTGGGGATTGCAGTTCGATGATGCCGCTTACGGCAAATACGATGGTGCGCGGCCCTTTCTTGCGGATTGCCCAGCGCAACGTGCCTTCCGACCCGTCGTCTTTCAAGGAATTGACGGTATATACTTTTCCGCCTCTTCCGCCGGTAGTATATTTCCCCGCACCGTCGGCTCCGGGGAATGCCGGTACGCGGTCGGTGGATGCTGATGCCGGTAAGGCGCATAACGAGAGCGCAATCAGGCAGGCGGCTGTTCCGAGTTCTCTTTTCAGGTTCATATATAATAAGGTATTAAGGGTTAGGATATAAATCTTCTACTAAGCTATTCAGGTAAACCTCCAAGTTGGTATAGTAGGGGCTGAGGTTGTATTTGGCTCCGTCCGAAGCATCGTTCGGGTTCAAGTGTTGTTCTTCTTCCCATGCATCGGGCATGCCGTCTCCGTCTGTGTCTGCCGGAGCTGTGCCCGGTGCGTAATCAGGCCATCCGCCTACGTCTTCGGCACGGTCTATCAATCCATTCGAACTTCCGTTGCTTCCCTCGGCGGTATAATTCCCTTGGCGCACGTTATCGACAATACGCGCGTCTACATCATCCCGGACGAGCGATGCTCCCGCATGAGCCAATACCCAATCGTAAGCATCTTGTGCCGGTTGGGTATATTCGTCCGCATCGGGAGTGATGAGGAAGGCTTCTTCCGACCGGATGGCTTCGATGCCTCCTTCGGGCAAGGGGCAATTGTTTTCATTGGGATGTATGCCCGACCAGTTATCTGCATTGACTTCCGCTATCAGTTTTTTGTAGTTTTCGGGCAAGTTGGGGCAGGTATCATCGAAATAGTTCCCGTTTACGTAGAAAGTTCCCCATACGCCTTTCGGGTTTTGCTGGCTTCCGTCATCCCCGTTAGGCTGGAAGATGCGGTTGACAATGCCTTTCTTCGTACAGGTGGAAGGTCCCGGCTTGTAATAGTTGTTGATGAAATTGTACGAGCCTCCTTCGCCCGCATAGCCTCCGTTGGTCGGTCCCCAATTATAGAATACGTTATTCCGCAGGTCGATTTGCTCCTTATCGGGATTGCCCGTGGTGCGGCTTCCCGAAAGGCGGGGCGTACGGCTGCTATGGTGTGCCAGCAGGTTATGGTGGAACGAGGCAGGTTCTCCTCCCCAGATGCCTCCGTACCCATGCCTTCCTTTGCTATGCTCGGAGAGCGTAAGGCTTTCGCTGATGATGCACCATTGTAGGGTGAAGTTCTCGTTGTTATAGAAAGAGGCACACTCGTCGGTGCTCCAGCTCATCGAGCAATGGTCTATCACGATGTTTTTCCGTCCTCTGCCCCACACGGCATCGCCTCCGTCGGCTTCGGTTTCCGTCAGGTTGTCCGATCCCATGCGGAAACGGATAAACCGTATGATGACATTATCTGCATTTACTACAACCGGATGCCCTTTCAGGCAGATGCCTCCTCCCGGTGCGGTTTGTCCGGCAATGGTTACATCTCCATGATTGATTTTAAGCTCTTGGCTTAATTCGATAAGTCCGCCCGTGGCAAAGACGATGGTACGCTTTCCCGATTGGTTCAATGCCCAGCGCAAGGTGCCCGTAGAGCCGTCATCGGCAAGGGAAGTGACGGTATATACCTTCCCTTCCGCTCCTCCGGAAGTAAAGCGTCCGGCTCCGAAAGCATAAGGAAAGGCGGGGGTTGCGTTCCGGTCGGGAGCGGGATAGTCGGGCAATTCTTCTTCGTCCGGCTCCGGTTCAGGTTCTTCTTGTCCGGGCTTTTCTTGCTCAGTTTTAGGGGATGTATCCGCACAGGCGGTAAATAAGCTAAAGCTAAATGCCATGGCAAGCCAGACTGGTTTCGTATGTTTCATAAAAGATGTTTTTGTTTTTGTATCAAAAGTACGCCTTTTTCGTGTGGTAGAGGGGGAAATATTGGTTTTTATATACCATATTTTGAACTAGGGCAGGATGGACTTGAATGGGAGTTTTAACGTATACGGCTTCATTTGCCTGCGAAGCTGTATGTGTCGGTTGATGAAACTTGCTTCGTAAGGCGATGAAGCCGTATGCGTTTATGTTTTCGCAATAGTTGCATCGCTTGTAAGATTATTAATCTTACAGCGTGAAGATTAATAATCTTTCGGCATGAAGATTAATAATCTTAGAAGCTGTTTTGAATTTCTCCAAAAAGTTTTTCTTGGCTTGATGTATCCGTTTTCGTGTGTGCTTTGGGCGATTTTTTGGTCCTTTCCGCTCCTGTTCTTCGTCAG
>NZ_NFJG01000032.1:0-35964 GCF_002159755.1 Bacteroides sp. An269 | reverse complement strand
ATCTGACGAAGAACAGGAGCGAAAAGGGCCAAAAAATCGCCCAAAGCACACACGAAAACGGATACATCAAGCCAAGAAAAACTTTTTGGAGAAATTCAAAACAGCTTCTAAGTTAACCCAAAGAAAGCGGGGCTTGTCCGGATGATGTGAATCAATCGGATAAGTCCCGTAATGTTATAAGTAACTGCTCATAAATGAGATTCAACACAGAGGACACGGGCATATACTCTCATAAGGAATGTGGCGTATAGTAAGGCAGCAGGAACCGGAAGAAACCCTGCTCCACCTCCTGGTTGGGGGATTCAGACGGTTGTTCTACAAATCTTCCTTCAATCCTTGCTTCCAACCGGGGAAAGGGCAGTGGTCGTGGATCTCACGGAAAAGCTTTAGACAGTAATTCACCAAATTACGGGCTTCTTCCACTACAATGGGGTCACCCATGATTTCAATCAACGAGCGGGAGGTGGATGTATTAATCGTCTTACGAATACCCATCTCGTTGTTGCTTAATGTTACCAGGCTGTAATCGGATTTACAAGTCATTAAGTCTATCACTTGTGGGCAGGGCTTTTCGAGCATCTGTAACAGCTTATTTACGTCTGCATGGTTGGTGATGCGCTTGAAAAAAGTGCCCCAACTCGCAAAAAGCATTACCTCGTTTTTTTCATTAAACAGGAAGTTTACTATTCCGTAAAAGCCTTTTCCTGCTTTAAATATATATTCGGCATAATCTTTACGGACTACAAATGTCATCGCTTCGCCCGCCATAAATGTGCCGCCGGCAGTTGTCTGTAAGAAAGTACGCATAAGTTATCAAATCTGTTTACAATGTTATTAAAATGCGAAAACTCACCGTGAGTGCTCTTCAGTCACCCACTTCTCCACCGTCCTTGTTTCCGATGAGAAGTTTACGCCTATCAGGTAAAGCTTGCGTTTGTCCGTCTGGAAAGGGAGGGCATAATGGTTGTCCTTGATTTGCCGGAGGGCTTCTTCGGCGGTCTTGTCAAGCTTCAGTTCTATGATGTAAATATAGTCTTTTGTCTGAATGGTAATATCTATGCGGCCTTGGCTGGTCGCCTGCTCTACCTGCACATTGTAGCCCAGCATGGTGAAAATCAGGTAGAGGGTGTTTTGGAAATCCTTTTCTTTATCAGCTCCTGCCACCATGTAGCTTCTGCCTGCCAGCATGGTCTGGATGGTTTGCAGCAGGTCATCGGGGTTGCCCCGTTTGACAGCTGAAGTCATCTTGTTGAGAATGCCCCTGACGCTCGATTGCTGCTGTGACGTGTAGTAAGGCATCAGAAAACGGAAGAAACCCCGCTCAACTTCCTGATTGGGGAAGTCCAGACGGTAACCTAATTCGGGGTCATAACCGGCAATGGTGAGGTAGCCGCTCTGGAAGAGTACGGGAACGGGGTCATCATATCCCTCGTCTACGGAAGAAAGCACATCTCCGTCCACATAAATGCCTTTCAAATCATGCAATTCATAGTCGTTCTGTTGCAGCAGCTTGACCAAAAAAGTGGGTGTGCCTGTCTTGAACCAATAGTCATTGAACTCTTTTTTCGCAAACGTGTTGAGCAGGCTGAACGGATTGTAAATGCCTACACTGTTCTGCCGGAAATGATAACCGTCGTATTGCTTGCGCAACCTCTCGCATGCCTCTTCGAAGGTCATGCCGTTGGCATCGGCAAGTTCGCGGATGGAGTCGTCAAAGTAAATGTGCAGTTCTTCTTCAGATATGCCACAAATGTCCACGTATCGGGGATCCATGGAGATGTCATCCAGATTGTTTAGGTCGCTGAAGATGCTGACGTGGCTGAACTTGCTCACGCCCGTGATGAAACCGAAACGGATGCAGGCATCCAGTGACTTGAGCACAGAGAAGAAAGCTTTCAAGGCTTTCCGGTACGCATCGTGCAAAGGTTTGTTGTCGATGGTGCTGAGAAGCGGTTTGTCGTATTCGTCCACCAACACCACCACTTGTTCACCCGACTGTTTGTAGGCAGTATGTATTACGTTATAGAAACGTTCTTCGGGAGCCAGGTTGCTATCAGTAGTCATGCCATAACCCTGTTCCCACATCACAAGGTGCTTATTCAATTCCGCTTTGAGGGATTCTTCATCCTCATAATTGCGAGCATTCAAGTCCAGATGAAGCACGGGATATTGTATCCACTCTGTTTCCTGTTTCTCTATGGCAAGTCCTTTGAACAAGTCTTTTTGTCTCAAGAAGTAAGCTTCCATAGTAGAGACCAGCAAGGATTTGCCGAACCGGCGGGGACGGCTGAGAAAGTAGTATTTCCCCATCAACGCCATTCGGTAAATAAATGCCGTCTTGTCTACGTAAACGAATCCGCGCTTGCGGATGTCGGCAAAACTCTGTATTCCTATGGGGTACTTCATCATGGCTCTGTAAGTTTTTGAGTTTTTAAGTTCTTGGGACGTTTGATTTTGTTTACAAAGTTAACGATTAATCTTCAACAGACAAAGAAAAAGTCGGTTTATAGTAGAACAAAATCTCACCACAGAGGTCACAGGGTACCACAGAGAAAAAATTTAAAAGCCTCTGTGTCCTGTGGTGAGAAAATGCACAATTTCATACCGCGTAAAATATAAAAGAATGCAGACGGGGACAGACGGACACAGATTTTACTATAAAATCACTTCTGATTGACTTTAGAAGATGAAATGAGCACTTGCTTATCTGAATCTTTCTTTGTATATTTGCTGCATAAAAATGAGTTTGTATATGAAGAAAGAAATAAACGGTTGGCTGAATATTTTGCTGGGATGTATCATCCTGGCGGCAGGTTTTGTGTTTTTCATCAATCCATATAACATTGTGCCGGGAGGTGTGTATGGGGCGAGTATCGTGTTGCATAACCTGTTTCCTTCCGTTCAGGTAGGTACGTTCGGGTATATGTTCGATATTCCGTTGCTTATCCTTTCGGTCATCTTTTTAGGCACGAAGCTGGGGGCGCGTACCATTGCGGCTGCATTGACCACTCCTTTGTTGATGAACATCATGTCGCGTCTGGTATATCCTACGGAAGAAGCTTTGCATGCGCTTGACCCGTCTCAGCTTTTGGGAGGCATTATGGACTTGTCGGACCATCTGATGCTGACCTGCGTGATGGGTGCCGTACTGATAGGTATCGGGAGCGGCATTGTGGTGAAGAATCAGGCTACTACGGGTGGGAGCGATATTGTGGCAATGATGCTTCAGAAGTATATGCACATCCGTTTCTCGCGGGCGATATTGCTGGTGGACGGGATCGTTGTCTGCTTTGGTTTGTTGGTGATTGGGTTCGGATTGGGAAGCGGAGAAGTATCCGAGGAACCTTCCGTTTATTTGTCTTTGTATTCGTTGATAGCTATCTTCATCGTATCGCGGGTGATAGCTTACATGATAAACGGTTCGAAGAACGACAAGCTGATATTCGTTATCAGCGAGAAGAAGTTGCCAGATTTGCATAAGTATATCTTGAATGATTTGGACCGTACCGCTACATGTATCAAGAGCAGCGGCTTGTACACGAAGAAAGAGAAGGAGATGATTTTCCTTGTGGTGAGCTACAAGGAAGTGGCGGGCGTGAAAGCCACGATAAAGCTTGCCGACCCGCGTGCCTTCGTGGTAGTGACCGATGCTTACGATACGTTCGGTGAAGGTTGGAAGCAACTTCCTTCACCCAATGAGATTGAGCCGGAGTGATATCGGGGCTTACGCACGATATGATATACTTCTGCTAATAAAATCTCAAGATGAGGGAAAAGCCAGATTTTTTTTTGAAATAAATCATGTCTGTAAGTACTTTTCCATCTTCTATGATGGGATGGTCATAGTGGAGCGTGAAGAAGTCCGGTACCGTATGCGAATAGGTGAAACCACAGCTTTTGTAAAACGAGACCGTTTGTATGCTGTTTCCGGTTCCTACCATCATTGTTGTAAACTGCTTGCTGTAGAGCCGGCACAGATAGCTTATCATTTCCCGTCCGTAACCATGCCGTTGGAAAGAGGGTGCAATAGCCAGGTTTTTCAGTTCGCATACCTTGTTTCCTTCGTCTGTTACAACGGCAATGCCTATGGTATCTGTTCCGTGGTGCATGACATGCATTGTACCTCTTTCCAGGTAGCGGTCAATCATCGATTCTTGTTCGTCTGCCAGCAGCAGAAGTTCAAGGTATTGTTTCTTGTCGGTTTTTATTTCTGTTATTTCCATATTCATTACACTTGTCTACAAGGATGTCGGTTGTATGTCCGTCTTCGACAAATATAGTCAATCCCATATAGTCAATCCGAAATAAAAAGCGAATATTTGCATACATTATTTTTCGCAAATCAATATTGTTTCGCTATAAAAGATTGAATTATGCCAATCAGGAGTTAAAAGGGAGTTATAGGTAGTTATCGCCCGCTGGGCGGGCTGGGAGTAAGATGCCAATACCTTTTTGCGCCGCTTCTGTAGAGACGATGTGCAGAGACGATGTGCACATCGTCTCTACTACGTGGCATATACAAAATGCACAAAATAAATACCGCTAACTCCTGATTCGCATGAATTCCGCAAATGGCCCATGTAGGGGTAAAATAAAAAAAGCCGGAAACATCTAATTGTGTGATGTTTCCGGCTTCCGCCTACTGGTTACTATTAATGAATTTCAATCACTTTGTTGATTTTGGCTTTTTCTTCAGGCGTGCGTTTCGGCAACTCGATGGTCAATACACCGTTGTTGACGTTGGCGTTGATTTTATCCTTTTCCACATCGTCCGGAAGAACCAATGCCTGCTGGAATTTCGTGTAAGAAAACTCACGGCGCAAGTACTTCTTGTTTTCCTTGTCCTCTTCCTTGTTTTCGGTTTTCTTTTCCATCGAGATGACCAATTCGTTGTCTTCACTCAAGTGGATGTTGAAATCCTCTTTCGTCATACCCGGAGCCGCAACTTCAACCTTATAATCTTTGTCGCTTTCTATAACATTGATAGCAGGTGCCGTTGCGTTGGCCTTTACCATCCAATCGTTATCGAAAAAGTCATTGAAAATACTCGGTAACCATTCTTGACTGTAATTTCTTCTGCTCGGTGTCATAATCTTAATCTCCTATTTTTAAGTTCTTTGTTTATCAATTCTTTTTGAACTCCCTCTGCCTTTCGGCTTCCGAAGTTCACTTACCAATGTGCAAACTCTGTGCCGTCAGACGGCATGGCTTGTTTTTTAAACTTGTGAAAACTATTTTAAACAAAACGCCTTTGCTTTTAAACTTTCGGAGAGCCGGAAGGAAGAAGTTTGTCATAAGGGATTGTCTATTTGGCAGGAAAGAAGAAAAAAAGTCAGTAGGACTTGATAGAGTGCCGGTTTTATGCTATATTTATCGGCATAAAGAGAGATGCCATGCATACGAAAGGAAAGTTTGTTTTAATCCTATTGATTATGATACATAGTATTGGAAACGCCTGTTCTTCGGGTGAAAAGCGTGTCCGTATGCCGGCGGTTGCCGGTGCTTTTTATCCGGCAAAGGCGGATACATTGAGAAAGATGATAGCATCGTTCATGTCCGATGCTTCTTCGGTAGAGCCGGATAAGGAAGTGCAAGCGGTGATTGTTCCGCATGCCGGTTATGTTTATTCGGGTGCGATTGCATCCAAAGCCATAAAGGCAATCCCTGCGGATGCTGCCTATAAGCGGATATTCTTGCTCGGTCCCAGCCATCGGGCTGCATTCGACGGTGCTTCGGTGAACGGTGCTTTCGGTAGTTATGCCACACCGTTGGGCGAAGTGCAAGTAGACAAGGAGGCATGCGATGCATTGCTGCGTGCCGATACAGTCTTTACCTATGTGCCTGAGGCGCACGTTCGTGAACATTGTCTGGAAGTTCAATTGCCCCTCTTGCAAGTGCATTTGCGCGATGTCCCTCCCATCGTACCGATTATCATAGGTACGCAAGACTTGGCAAAGTTAAGAAGAATCGCCCAGGCATTGCAGCCTTATTTTACTTCGGATAATCTGTTCGTTATCAGTAGTGACTTCTCGCATTATCCTTCGTACGAGGATGCCAACCGGGTAGATAAAGCCACGGGAGAAGCGATTGAGAGCGGTTCGCTCCGGAAGTTTCTGGATGCGTTGGAGATGAATGCCCGCGAGGGTGTGCCCCAATTGTTGACCAGTGCGTGCGGGCAAAGCCCTATCGCCGTACTCCTTTCATTAATGGAGGGACGCAAGGATTTGCAAGTCAGCCATTTGGCTTATTGCAATTCGGGCGATGCCGTTTATGGAGATAAAGACAGGGTGGTAGGCTATCATGCTTTTTCGATAGTAAAGAAGGAAGAAACAGGTGCATTTGTGCTGGCAGAGGATGAGAAGGCGCAACTCTTGCAAATCGCCCGTAAAAGCATTGACTATGCACTTGCCCGACGGACGGATTTGCCCTACGATTCTACGAAAATGAGTCTTGTGTTGCAACAACATTGCGGTGCGTTCGTGACCCTTCATAAAGGAGGAAAGTTGCGCGGATGTATCGGGAATCTGGTAGGGTATAAACCGTTGTATCAGACAGTTTCTTCGATGGCACGTGCCGCCGCATTCGAAGACCCGCGCTTCTATCCCGTAGAAGAAAGCGAGATGAAAGACATTGATATCGAGATTTCGGTGCTTTCCCCTTTGCGGAAGATTCAAACCATCGATGAGTTCCAATTGGGGCGGCATGGCATCTATATCATAAAAGGAGAGCGTCGGGGGACGTTCCTTCCTCAGGTGGCAGGGGAAACGGGATGGACAAAAGAAGAATTCTTGGGGCATTGCGCACGCGATAAGGCAGGTCTGGCTTGGAACGGCTGGAAGGATGCGGAACTCTATGTGTACGAGGCGATTGTATTCGGTGAATAAAAAGGAAAATAAAACGATACGGATGAAAGAAGCGGCTTATTATATTTCGAATCCCGACGGGACGGTGGTATGTGTGCTCTGCCCGCACCGATGCAAGATAGATGAAGCTAAGTGCGGGAGGTGCCGGAGCCGTATGAATCGGGGAGGGCACCTATATTCGTTGGCATACGCACGTATATGCGCTATGCACGCCGACCCGATGGAAAAGAAACCCTTGTTTCATTTCTTGCCGGGAGCGACTTGTTTCTCTATCGCTTCGGCGGGGTGTAACCTTTCGTGCCTGAATTGCCAGAACTGGTCTGTATCGCAGGTCTCTCCGATGGAAATCCCTTCTCAGACCTTGCTTCCCGAAGATTGTGTACGCCTGGCTAAGAAGTACGGATGCAGGGCGGTGGCATATACCTATACCGAGCCGCTTACGTATCTGGAATATGTGCGCGATTGTGCTTCGGCTTGCCAAGAGGCCGGACTGAAGAACGTGCTGGTAACGGCTGGCTATGTGAA
Organism: Bacteroides sp. An269; assembly: GCF_002159755.1. NCBI lineage: Bacteria > Pseudomonadati > Bacteroidota > Bacteroidia > Bacteroidales > Bacteroidaceae > Bacteroides > Bacteroides sp. An269. The sequence goes on along the minus strand of NZ_NFJG01000032.1, from coordinate 28,576 downwards.
TGAAGCGCCTTTACGCGACCTTCTGCCTTTTATCGATGCCGTAAACATTGATTTGAAATCATTTTCGGACGAGGTTTACCGGAAGGTAAGCCGTGTCCGGCTCCAGCCGATATTGGACACCTTATTGGCAATGCGTGATGCCGGCGTGTGGATAGAGATAACACACCTGCTTATCCCCACTGTCAATGATAACGAACAGGATTTCCGTGCGATGTGCCGCTGGCTGGTGACGAACGGCTTTGCGGATTCTCCTTTGCACATCAGCCGCTTTTTCCCTCGTTATCGTTTGCAGCAGCTTGAGCCTACTCCGTTGGAAACGTTGCTTGTTGCAAAGCAGATAGCAGAAGAGGAGGGGCTGCGTTTTGTCTATATCGGTAATACTTCTTTGCCAGATGTGGGGAATACTTATTGTCCGAGATGTGGCAAACGGCTTGTGAGACGTGAAGGGTATTGTGTCTCACAAGCAGGTTTTGTCGGCGTATGCCCGTTTTGCGGAACCAGTATTCCGGGGCAGTGGAGTTGAGGGAGCAGTTCATGAGCGTTATCTTTACGGTCTGCAGCGTGTACGTCATTCGTTTTGTCCGCTTTTTACTTTTTTCAAGTATTCGGAAGGCAGCATTCCATATTCTTCCTTGAAGCACTGGCGGAAGTAAACGGTACTGTTGATGCCTACTTTAAAGGCTATTTCTGAAATGCTGTATTTCCCTTCAAGCAGCAGTTTTTCAGCAAGCTGCATCTTTATTTTCCGGATAAATTCATTGGTAGACATTCCGGTTAATGCTTTTACTTTGCGATATAGTGTAGAGTTGCTCATGCAGAGGTGACTGGATAGAAAACTGATATCGATTGTTTCTGTCGATGAGAGGTTTTCAGTAATTACATGAGTCAGATTGTCGAGAAATTCTTTGTCGAGCTTATTCAATGAATCAGTCAGGATGCTATGTTTCTCTTCGATGTCTTTTTCTGGGGAAATCGGACTTGAAGCTGTAATATAGCGTTCAGATAATCGCCTGCGTTGAGCCAATAGGTTATTGATGCGGCTGTGGAGCAGGCTGGCACTGAACGGTTTGGTCAAGTATGAATCGGCTCCCGACAGATAACCTTCCTCTTTGTCAGCAAGTGTATCTTTAGCTGTAAGCAGGATGATGGGGATGTGGCTGGTACGTATATCCTTTTTCAGCGCTTTACATAGTGCGGTTCCGTCCATGACGGGCATCATGATGTCGCTTACAATAATGTCGGGAATATATTCTATAGCTGCTTCTACACCTTCTTTTCCGTTGGTGGCTGTTTTTACCTCGTAAAGGTCGGTAAACGAATCGACCATGTAGTCGAGGATATCTTTGTTGTCTTCTACGATTAGGATGACGGGGCGCATGCTGTCTGCTGTTTCTTGCGATTCTTGGACAGGCAAAGCTTGGGGAGCTGCAGTTTCTTTCTCTTCTGTGGTAAGGTCGCGGTGAAGTGCCGAAGGATAATTGTTGGTTGCCACAATCCGTACGACAAAGGTGGTTCCTTCATTGAGCTTGCTATGGGCTTCGATGCTTCCTTCATGCAAAGCAACGAGATTTTTCACTAATGCCAGTCCGATGCCCGTCCCAGAAGCTTGATGTATGCTTCCCTCCTGGTAATAGCGGTCGAAAATGTGTTGCAACGCTTCGGGGCTTATGCCGTATCCGGTGTCTTGTACACTCAGTTCCAGATAGCGTACGTTTTGTTTGTCCGTCCAGTGCGCACTTATTGTGATTTGTCCTTTTTCGGTATATTTCAGCGCGTTGCTGATAAGGTTGTCAAGGATAATGGTCATGGCTTCTTTGTCGAAATACAATGTCATTTCTTCGGCTTCAGTCTGTATCTGTATGTTTATCCGCGGGTTTTTATTCAATTCTTTGTATTTGAGTCCTATTTCGTATACCAGCGCAACTATGTTTTCGCGGCATACACATAGTTTTTTATTTTGTGTTTCAGTCTTGCGGAATTCCAGTATTTGGTTGACTAACTCCAGTAGTCTGATAGCACTTTGATGGATGACAGCGATGCGGTGTCTGTCCTTACGGGCCAGCGTACGGCTTCCCATCATGTCTTCCAGCGGACCGATAATAAGCGTAAGCGGCGTACGTAATTCATGCGTAATATTGGTAAAAAAGCGCAGCCTTTCATCATTGAGATGCTGTTCCTGCTCATGATTCCATTTTTCCGATTCATACAGGTATTCCAGATTAAGGCGCCGCTTGTAAGTTTTCAAAAGGATAAAGGACAGGATAAGTCCGATTACGACATATACCAGTTTGGCTATCCACGACAACCAGAAAGGAGGTTCGATGTCGATGGATAAAGTCGTTATCATATCCGACCATTTTTGGTTACGGATACGGGTTTTGACCATCAGTTCATACTTGCCGTAAGGAACATCCCTGAATGTAATGTTGTTCATGTCGGATATATACCATGAATCGCTGAGCCCTTTCAGCATATAGGCATATTCGACTTGTCCTTCCAGCGCATAGTCAGGCACACTGAAAGCAATTTTAAAGCTATTTTGTTTATGTTCCAGTTTGATGTGGTCACAATTGGCGAGAGGATAGGTTTGCCCATTGCTTTCGGCCAAAGGAAACGGAGTCAGGACGGTTATTTTCATGAAGAAAGCCTTGGGAGCTTCTTTGGGAGACAACACTTGTTCGGGAGCGAAATAACAAAGTCCGTTGGTAGAGCCAAAATACAGGTTTCCTTTGTTGTCTTTGCATACACTTCCGGTAGTGAAACTGGCAAGGGGAATATTGTCTTTGTGATTGTAGTTATAGAATTGTTTTTCTTCCTGTTTGAAACAGGAGATGCCTTTATTGGTGCTGAACCAGATGTTGCCGGCATGGTCTTCGGTTATGGCTCGGATGTGGGTGTTGTCAAGTCCTTCGGTGCGTTGGTATTCTTGATAATCCAGGCTTTTCGGGGGAAAACATACCAGGCCGTCACCTGTGGCAATCCATACGTTATGTCGGGTGTCTTCATATATGTCGTTGACGGTATTGGATGGAAAGCCTGCGTATGTATCGAAAGTGTGTATCAGTTTTAAGTCTTGTGAATAAAGGAAGAGACCTCCTCCAAAAGTTCCTACCCAAATGCGTCCTTGAGTATCTTTGATAACATCTCTTACCAGATTTTCAGGGATGTCGATGTGTTGGACAATCTTTTTAGAAACCCGGTCTATCTGATATATTCCGTTACTGCTGCTTATCCACATCAGTCCGTTTCTGTCTTCGAAAAAGGAACGTACATCTGTTGTGCTCAGTTCTTGTGGAAACAGTTGGCGGAATGACTGTTTCTGGCTATCGAAATACATGATGCCTTTGCGGAAAAGTCCGAACCACAGATTGCCTTCCGAATCACAAAGAGCTGTCTGTATGGAATTTCCACTAAGATTTCCATTGTGAACCGTATAAGTGGAGGTACGTCGTCCATTCTCCAGTACGTTGATTCCTCCTCCGTCGGTTCCTATCCATAACCGGTTGTGCTGGTCCATGCATACTGCACCGGCTATACGGGCATTCAGGTTGCTTCCGGGCATGTCTTGCGAATAGCAATAAGTATTGAATAAGGTAGCGTCATTGTTGAGGAAGTTGACACCTCCGCCCCAAAGTCCTACCCAAATGTTGTTATTAGAGTCCTGAAAGATACTGCGTACGCTTGAATTGCTGAGACTGTATTCATCGTCTCCTTCACGGATGTGGCGGTAGTTGAGGTCTTTTGCCGATGAAAAGAAGCGTTGTGATAAGTCAATGATGGCTATACCTCCAAATTCGGTAGCTATCCATAGTTGTTTGTCGTTCAGTTGGCAGATATCAAAGATATTGTATGAAAGCAGGCTGCCTGACGTACCGAAATTCAAAAAATTTTTTTCTTCGGGATTAAACAGTGCCAATCCTTTATCTGTGCCTACCCAGATATCTCCGCTTTGGTCTTGATAAATACATTTCACTTCGTTGCCGGGCAGGGAGGTAGGATCGTTTTCATCATGTCTGAAATTTTCCACCTGTTTGGTCTTGAGTGAGAGGATACTCATACCTTCATATCTGTGTCCGATATATAAATTGCCTTTGCCGTCTTCTGTAGCAGTCCAAATATGGTTACCTGGCAATTGGGGTACAGTTGTCCGATTGTAATGAGTAAATGTGCCTGTTTTTTTGTCCAAATAATCAATGCCTTTCCAGTAAGTGGTTATCCATAAGTTTCCGTCTTTTGCCGGATAGATGCCTGTCACGTCATCGGTAGCAAGGCTGTTCGGGTTGTTGTCATCGTGTCGGTAGATGGTGAACGTATTGTTCCTGTAATCGAATGCGTTTAAGCCTGCTCGTTGGGTACCTATCCACAGAATGTTTTCTTCTGGATCGTCCAACAGACAATTCAGCTCATTTCCTGTTATCCCTTGTTCGTTGTTTTCTGTCTTGTAATATGTAGTGAAAGTGGTTCCTTCCAGTTTATTCAACCCTTCTTCTGTAGCAAACCAAAGGTAACCATTCTTGTCTTCTGCAATATCGATGACAAAATTGTTGGACAATCCTTTTTCCAGTCCCAGACGTTTGATGGTATAGGTTTGCGACCAGCAATTGAAAGCGTTCAGTAAACAAATGATAAATAGGAAATGTTTCATGTGGTTGTATGTTTTTTTCAGTTGGCTAGGTTGCAGTTGACAAGGTCTTTGAATAGATAAAGCGGATGTTTCTTTACTCTTCAAAAACCCTGTCAACTGAAAAAGTTATTCGGCTTTCAAGGTTACTTCTGTACCTTTCAATAATGGAGATGTAAACTTGACATGGATTTCACCTTTTTCGCCTGTTGCCTGGATATAGGCAAGCAGACGTCCGTGGTACACCCGTTGGCGGTTGTCGGTATAATCGCCCATGTCGCTGTTGTCCGAGTTTTCCAGTCCCAACAGCTTTGCAGGACCTTCGATGTGGCAGGTGATGTTATTATCTCCCAGTTTCACAACCGTACCTTTCTCGTCTACCACTTCCACGGTGATGTGTGCGATGGTTTTGCCGGATGAAAGGGTATCACAGTCTGCGCTTGCCCGGATGGCATACGGACGTCCCGATGAAGTGATGGAATAGTTGGAAAGGACATTCCCGTTCGTATCACAGCCTTCCGCTTTCAGTTCGCCTGCCTGATACGGGATGTCCCAATAGATAATGCCGCTCTTGTCGTCATAGGGTTTCATCTTGCCTATTTCTTTCCCGTCCAGTAACAAGCGGGCTTGCGGGGCATTGGTGTAGCATACCACACGAATCAGTTGTCCCGGCTCATAATTCCAGATATCCCATGCATCTTGCGAAAGCCAGTCCTGTCCTTTCTTTATCGGATAGGTACCGATATAAGTTACCGGGTGCTCACACCACAAGGAAGCACGGAAATGTCCGCGGGGTTTCGGGAAGCTGCCGAAATCCAGCAATCCGGTGTATAAGCCGCGTGAAGGCCAGCGTCCGGCTTCACCCAAGTAATCGGTTCCTGTCCAGATAAATTGTCCGAAGATAAATTCTTTGTCACGCACGGCAAGCCAAGCGTCAAAGCCTACGCCTGTTTCGCTGCCGTAGATGATACGGTCGGGATAGGTGGCATGGTCTTCGTCGTAACGGTTTTCTGTATAGTTGTATCCTACTACGTCTACAGCCTCCGGATATTCCGTCTGATTGGACATGACTACTCCTGCCAAAGCTCCGGTGACAGGACGTGATGTATCTATCTTACGTACGCAGGCAGCCAGGCGTTTGGCTATCTTACCGATACGCATGGCATCGGGGGCATCGGGCTTGTAGCCGCCGAACATCGGTTGGTTAATAGTAGTCCCGTCAAGAATCGGGTGTGAATAGGGGTCGTTCGGGTAGTCCACTTCGTTGCCGATACTCCATAAGAAGATGCAAGGATGGTTGCGGTCGCGGCGCACCATATCGGTTACGTCACGTTCAATCCATTCTTCAAAGAAATCAAAGGAACCGTCAAAGCTGGGTTCCCCTACATTCCAGCCTTGCACCCATTTGCGTTTCGGAAATTCCCATTCATCCGAAGCTTCATCCATGACAAGGAATCCCATTTCGTCGCACAAGTCGTAGAGTACAGGTGCTTGTGGGTTGTGGCTCATGCGGATGGCGTTAACGCCGATGGCTTTCAGGTTTTGCAGGCGGCGTTTCCATACTTCTTCCGGCACTACGGCTCCCAGTACGCCGGCATCATGATGCAGGCAGACACCTTTTACTTTCATCCATTCGCCGTTCAGGGCAAATCCTTTGTTGGGGTCGAATTGCAGGGTCCGCAGTCCGACACGGGTTTCACTTTCATCTATTTTCGTTCCGTTTTGATAAAGTCCGGTCTTTAGCGTGTAGAGATAAGGTGCGTCCAGGTTCCAACGGTGCGGTTTTGATAGTTTCAGGTTGACATTTTGTATGGAGATGCCTTTTTTCCCGTCTTTTATTTTTGCCTGTTGTTGGGCTACCAGTTTCCCTTCTGCATCATAAAGCATTGCTTTTACCTCCAGTTTTCCGCTGACATCGCTGTGCTTCTCCACTTCCATATTTACGGCTATAACCGCACGCTTGTCGGTAAGGGAAGTTGCTTGCCATCCTACACCCCATTGTGCGAAATGGGTTTCGGGAGCGGCAATCATCCATACATCGCGGTAAATGCCCGAGCCTGTGTACCAGCGGGAGTCGGCGTAACGGCTGTGGTCAATGCGGACTGCCAGTACGTTGTCTCCTTCTTTTAAGTAAGGAGTCATATCATACATAAATGAAATGTATCCGTTCGGGCGTTTTCCCAGCAGGTGTCCGTTCAGATAGACTTCGCTCCGGTTGTATGCTCCTTCGAAGTAGATGTAATGCCGCGGAGCATTGTCGGTTACTTGGAAATGCTTCCGGTACCAGCCGATACCTCCCGGCAGATAGCCTGTGCAGCTGGCAAGAGTCGGAGAGGCTTGTCCTTCTATCGACCAGTCGTGCGGCAGGTCAAGTTTGCGCCACTTGCTGTCATCGTAATCGGTTTGCAGGCTGAGTGAATCGTCTTTCAAGTTGAACAGCCAGCCTTCATTAAAGTTTTCGGCTTTACCGAAAGATACTTGCGCCTTTGCCGGAATGCATATCAGGCATACCAACAGGCATAACAGGGTATAAGTAAGTTTGTTTCTCATCGTTTGGATTTTTGTTATATATAATAATAGGTTTAGAAGCTGTTTTGAATTTCTCCAAAAAGTTTTTCTTGGCTTGATGTATCCGTTTTCGTGTGTGCTTTGGGCGATTTTTTGGTCCTTTTCGCTCCTGTTCTTCGTCAGATAGCCCGCTATCTTCTTCATCACAGAAGCGAAAATGCCTCAAAAACTCATCCCAAATCATCACACGATAAATTCAAAACAGCTTCTTAAAGGTACAAACTTTATTTCAATGTATATACCACAGTGGTTACACTTTCCGCATCCAATATTACTTTTTCATCTGTTGCGTAGTTTTTTTCTTTCAGGTTCTTGTCTTGTGTGGTAGTGTAAGTGGTAATGGAAGCTACATCGCCGTTCCAGCCTTCCCGGGTTTCGTTCAGCCGGACACCTTTGTCAGAATAATTGGTATAGACGGCTACTATCTCATCAGCTTCGGGCGATATCCATGCCGAACCGAAGAAGTTCATAGATTCGCTTAGTTCCATGGCAATGCGGCGGTATCCCGGACGGATAAAGCGGCTGTAGTTGCCCAATACCCAAAGGGTAGGCATGGCTTGGTAACTTCCTCCGTTACGCAGCAGTCCGGTATCACCTCCGTCACCGGTCCATCCGTTCGGTATCAGTGAAATAAGCAGGAAACGGTCTTTCTGTCCCCATTGCGAGATATCCATCGAAGTCCAATAACTCCATGAAGTCACTCCGGCTACGGTCAGGTCGTTGTGGATGACGCGCGACATATAGAGGGCAATATCCATGGTTGTGGCTGTATCATAACTGCCGAATTCGGTAGAGCTGTAGTTGTCTCCCAGCATACTCCATTCGGTTTGCCATACTTCCAGTCCGTATTGTCCGGCAGTTTGTGCCATGCGTTCGCGGGCATTCCGCATGCCGTCCCATGTGCCGTCTGTCCAGTAACTGTGTCCGCCTATCAGGTTTTTTACGTGGGTTAGGTCCCCGATGTAAGCCGATGAGCTTGGCTCGAAGAAGGCTTCTATCATTTTGCTGCGGTTGGGGTCGTCTTTGGTCGTATAGAGGTAGGTCCATTCGGCAGCTTCTCCGGGCAAGATGTCAGTAGAAAGACCACGTTCGGTCAATGCGTTGTCCAATTCACGGAGCAAGTGTGCCGCTTCGTCGTTGGTCCATGGGCTTCCTTCCTGTCCGCCGTCATTCCAACTGAATTGCGGTTCATTGATGGGAGATATGTGGGTGATATTGTATCCTTCGCTGGTGTAGTGGGCAGCTACGTCTGCCATGTAAGCGGCAAAGTCATCGTAACAGTCTTCTTTCAGGTTCGATTGGTTGCCCTCCGATGAAAATCCTTTTCCGTTCTTGGTATACTGCACGGGTGGGGTATTGCTGAACAAGACGAATTGGTCACAACCCAATTCTTTTGCCTGTTCCATAAAATAGCGTTGTCCTTCGCAACGGGTCCAGTCTAAGGTCAGGTCATCGTTCAGATACGATTCGGCACGGCGTGAAACGTTCGAGATACCGCTCTCGTCTCCTTGTTCCATGCTTCCGCCTCCCATGTTGACACGCCACATCGAGAGTCCGATACCCTTGGGCTGTCCGTCGGCGATTTCCGAAGAAAAAAGCAATTCGGCTATCTTATTCCGGTTATTTGTCCAATATTTGCCTACAAAAGCAGGTGTCCAGCAGTCGGAAGCGGCAAATCCCTTTATGGTCTGAAAGGTCTGTCCGGCATTGATGGTGACGTTCTTGTCTACACTGACTGTCGGTTCATCGTTAGGGGTTTCTGGTTGAGATTCGTTGACTGCATCGTCACTGCAGGCACTCAGGCTTGTTGCCAGTGAAGCAAAAAGTAATGTTATCAGTTTCATGGTTTGTGAATTAAGGGGAATTTTAATAAAAAAAGGTGTGTTCAATTTTATGTTGACACACCTTTTTGTGCTTTTATAATCAGATCAACCTATTGAATATGTTATCCTATTTGTTCAGAAATACAAGCCGGCAAGCAAGTTATCGGTACATCATGGAACTTTATCCGTTTGCCGGCTTGTTTCTGGCAGTAATTAATTCCAGCCCGGATTCTGTGTGATTGAACCGTTCGACTGTGTGATTTCGTATAATGGAATTGGGAATACAAGGTCACGGTTTACATCGAAACTGATACCCTTGTCACTGGATTCTCCCTGGTTTTCCCATTCGTAGCGGTCACGGGTAGCTTCGTTCAGGTTCCATTGTACGAAGCTTCCGTTCGGGCCTAAGATGCTGGCGATAACCGGTTGGTCGCTATCGTCTTTCCAACGGCGGATGTCATACAGACGGTTTTGTTCGAAAGCAAGTTCCAGACGGCGTTCCTGGCGGATGGCATCGCGAAGTTGATGTCCTGTAGCTGTAACAGTCGGCAATTTGGCACGGGTACGTACGCGGTTCAATGCTTCTTGTGCATCACCATCTTGTCCCAGTTCGTTGCAGGCTTCGGCATACATCAGCAATACATCGGCAAAGCGCAGAATACGATGGTTCAACGGACTCTTGTCGGTATTGTATATTTCCGGACGGTCTTCCAATGGCAGGAAATACTTGCGGATGATACGTGCTGACTTGTGTTGCGCCGGGTCGATGATGTAACAGTTCGGATCCCAACCATAACGTTCAATATATTCATCATAGTTTGCCATTTCTTTGCTGTTGGCAATGAAGTCATCAAATTGGTTTTCACCTGCAATTTCAGTACAACCAGTCTTGATGATGGTCCATTTCAAACGGACAGTGTCACCTGCATCAATGTAAGCTTGTTCCAAGTTGGCTGTCGGTTGGCACCAGCTCCAACCGTCGCCGGGTCCGTTACGGCATCCGGTAACTGTTGCTAATGAACCGCCTAATGCTAAGGTCGCATGATATTCGTATTGTACTTCGAAGAGGCTTTCGATACTGTTGTCATATTCCAAATCCCATACTTGACCGAATTCCGGAAGCAAGTCGTATTCGCGACTGTTAATGACTGTTTGTAATACATCGTGTGCTTCCTGCCATTTTTCTTGATACAAATAAACTTTTCCTAACAGTCCAAGAGCTGCACCACGGGTGGCGCGTCCCATATCAGCCGCTGCATATTCGCTACGTTCAGGCAGTACCTCGGCTGCAGCTTGCAGGTCTTCTTCAATAAAGGCATATACTTCTTCTTCCGAAGCACGGGTGATGCCTTGCACTTCTTCCGGCAGCAAAAAACCGGTCATTAAAGGTACGCCACCGAAATTACGAACCAGTTCAAAGTAGTAATAAGCACGGAGGAAGCGGGCTTCTGCTACCAACCGATTTTGTGTTTCGGTATCAGTTAATTCAGTTTGGCTGATACGGTCGATTGCTACATTGCAACGCAAGATACCTTTATAACGGTATTGCCAGAAGTTAGAGATAGGTCCGTTACTAGCTCCATTACCTTGATAATGTGCCAATGAAATATAGTCGCTTTGGCTTTGGGTCGTGTTTCCCATCCAGGCATCATCGCTACACATTTCAGAGAGCAGCCATACGGTGTTGATGTTCCACCAGCCACCACACGTGATGTCTTGGTAACACCCGGTAACATAAGCGTTACATTCATCGATTGTCGTGAAGTAGGTGTCCAGGTTTTGTTGTCCGCGTACTTCTTCGGTCAGAAAGTCTTCGCACGAAGTAAAGGTAAGCGCGGCACCTAATGTCAATATACTAAGTAAATGTTTCATGTCTGTCAGTTATTAAAATTTAAAGTCTATGCCGAACAAGAAAGTACGTGGATTCGGATAAGCAGTGTTGTCGATACCCGTATTAATCGCACTACCCGAACTGTCGGTCGTACCATCCAACATCGGACGTTCGGGATCCATACCCGAATAACCGGTGATGGTAAATGGATTCTGAGCCGAGAATGAAATGCGTAGTTGAGAACCGCCTACCCATTTTTCTGGCAAGGTATAACCAATCTGTAACAGTTTACAACGCATGTACGAACCGTCTTCTACATAGAAGCTGGAAACACGCTGGTAGTTTAAGTTCAAATCGCTATACGACAGACGAGGAATGTCGTTGCTGGTTCCTTCGCCGTGCCATGCTTCGTTCAGGGTACCAGCCCATACGTTTTGTCCGTTCGAGCCAGAATATAATCCTTTTGTCGTATTGTAAATGTCATTTCCGAATGTGCCGTAAAAGTTAGCGGCAAAGTCAATGTTCTTGTAGCGCAGCCCAATGTTGATACCCATCATCAGATCAGGATATGGATTACCGATAAATGTTTTGTCGTTGGCATCCAATGTCCCGTTGTGGTCCAAGTCTTTGAAACGGATGTCGCCCGGTTGTGCGTTGGGCTGAATCAACGTTCCGTGTTCATCGGTATGAGCATATACTTCTTCCCAGTTTTGGAACAAGCCGTCAGCTACATAACCGTAGAAGCGGGAAATCAGACCGCCGTCTTCATTGCGAATGATTGAGTCACTATTGAATCCACCTGCAGTTACAGGACCGTCACCCGAGAAGCGGATGGCTTTGTTGCGTACGGCAGACAGGTTGACACCAATGTCATACGAGAAGTCTTTGCCGATTTGGTCGCGCCAGCTCAGTCCTAATTCCCAACCGCGAGCCTGCATACTACCGATGTTCATCCATACGGTACTGTTCCAGTTAGGGTAACCTACGGCAAGGACATTCTGTTTCTGGTACAACATGTCTTTCGATTTCTTTTGGAAGTATTCGAACGTAACGCCTAAACGGGATTTCAACAATGACATATCAATACCTACGTTCCAATCTTCTACGGTTTCCCATTTCAAGTTGTTGTTACCCACTGATGAAATGAAGTAACCATTGGTGATAGTACCTCCGTAAGCATATTGAGTTTGGTCGAGCAGAGTTAAAGTTGCATTGTTATCAATGTTCTGATTACCTACACGTCCCCAACCTCCACGGAGTTTCAAATCGCTGAAGATTTCTTGGTCTTGCATGAACTCTTCGCTCGTGATTCGCCACGATGCGGATACTGCTGGGAAGAGTGCATATTTATTTCCCGATGGGAAACGGGAAGAACCATCGGAACGAAGGGAAGCAGAGATGTAGTAACGATTATCGTAGTTATACATGATACGTCCCAAGAAAGACACCAACGTATTATAACTGGTTGATCCGAATGCTTCAGCAGTAGTTGGGTCACCGGCGTTTACTTCTTGCATTTGATCCAAATTGTTGGGTGTATTGTCGCGAGTAGCCTGCGTGTTGTAATAAGCATAGCGTTCTGCCGTAAAACCTGCCATGACATTCAGGTTATGTTTCTCAGCAAAGGTCTCGTTATAGGTAATCGTATTGGTCCAGTTCCAGTCGAACCATTCTTGCGATTGGCGAGATACATCGCTTAATGTCTGTTGTTCCAAGGCATCCATATAGAACTGAGGCACGAAGTGGTCGGTGCGGCGGTAGTGTGCGTTAGCACCGAATTGTGTGCGTAAAGTCAGTTGTTCAATGGGGTTGATCTGTAAATAGGTGTTCAAAAGGGCACCCATTTCACGAGAATGGTCGTTGGCACGTGCAATCGAACCGGCAGGGTTCCAAGTCTGGTTGTTGTACGAACGCTGGTAGTTGTTGTACGCATTGTCTTCCCATTGGTCTTCGGGACGGAATACCGGTGTCGTCGGGTCCATTGACATGGCAGAAGAGAACTGGTTCGGTGTATCGTCCCACGATTCCATACGCGGAGCAATATCGAATCCTACCTTTACATATTTATTGAAGGTGTATTCGGTGTTCAAACGGGCATTCAGTTTGTCCCAATAACCTACATCAAACTGGGAGTTGTTGCGGTAGTAACCCAAACTCAAGTTGTATACCAGCTTGTCTGTACCTCCTGCGATACTAAGCGAGTAGTTCTGAGTCAAGGCAGTCTTATTTACTACTGTATCCCACCAGTCTGTTCCGCCAGGATTAGTCGTAGCTCCTGTATCGTTCCAGTTCGAAGTTAATCCATCATTTGTATAGCGTGTATTGTATACTTCTTTGTATTCAGAAGGACCTGCTACACTTGGCTTGGATATAGTTTGGAAACCAACCGAAGCAGAGAAGTTGATGCTGGTTTTTCCGGCTTTTCCTTTCTTGGTGGTAATCAAGATTACACCGTTCGATGCACGTGTACCGTAAATGGCGGCTGCCGAAGCATCCTTCAATACTTGCATTGATTCGATGTCGTTGCTGTTCAGGAAGTTGATATTTCCGCTAATCGGCATACCGTCCACTACGTAAAGCGGGTCGGTACCGTTGACAGTGGTAACACCACGGATCAATACTTTCGGAGTAGTTCCCGGTCCACCACCACTGGATATCTGCACACCGTTTACTTTGCCTTGCAAGGCATCCATGGCATTGCCCGTAACGGTTTGGGTAATGTCTTCCGCCTTTACAGTAGCAATAGAACTGGTCAGGTCACTCTTCTTGACGGCACCGTAACCGATGACCACCACTTCGTCCAGTAATTCGCTTGATTCTTTCATCACAATGTTGATGGTAGTGCGTCCGTTTACGGCAATCTCCTGTGTTTCATAACCGATAGAGGAGAATACCAATATGGCATCTTTCGGTACGTTGGGTACCGTATAGTCTCCGTCTAGTCCGGTAATTGTACCATTAGTGGTACCTTTCACCTGCACCGTAGCTCCAATCAAGCCTAACTTATCGGCATCCGAAGTCACGATACCTTTCACTGTAATCTGTTGTGCAAAGCCGCATACGGATAGCAGCAACAGACAGGTTATCAATATCTGTTTTCTCATATTAGATAATTATTTGGTTAATTACTCTCTTACTAATTTTGCTCTACCCAGATGCGAGTCGAAGTAGAAGCGATAAGTTCCTCCTGTAGTTACGGTCGGTTCTGACCATACATCCTGTCCAGTAGTAGGACCGGTATAATCAGGGTTCTTGGATGCACTTTGGGTATAATAAGCAAATACATCAAGGTCTGTATTACTAATACTACACCATCTTACGGCATTCCACCATTCGCTTTGGTGATAGTTATGTATAATAAAGTGCATTTGCTCGCCCGTAGCTAATTCCATAGGTTCGCTATAGAATAGGTGTGGATTGGTTTCGTCTTGAGTAAACGATACTACATTGGTCGGATTGTCTGAAGTCAGACCGAATGTGAACGGAATGAAGGTTGTGCCGTCACCCCACAAATCGAAACATTCTTCGCCATACGTCATATCCGTACCCCACGGGTCTTGCGCTTCTTCTACCGAATAAGTTCCTGCAATTTCGTAGGTCAAATCCCAAATGTTTATATTAATAATGTAGTAAACATTTGCTTGGTCTAATACCAAAGGTTGTACCAAGTTCGGGTCGTTTGTCAATACGGTATTGTCTTCTGAATTGATACCGTAACGTACTGCAAAGCTGCCCGGAGTAGGTATGAAGTAAATTTCTGTACCGGCTTCTGCATTGTAGTAAATAGCTTGGTATTCGTATTCGCCTGTGTGGTCAATACACATCGGAACACCGAATACGTCACTGTTCAGTTCGGCTTCGGTGGCAACATCGGCTAAATACATCTTTTCGTAATCCATTACATCGGTTACACGGATTGTAGCAGTGCGTGTTACGATTTTACCGATGGTATCAGCCAATGTTACCGTGTATGCGTAATCCTGGATTTCTGCAGGGAAAGATACACTTTCTGTGTATTCACCGGTTGTCTGCATTCCTAAGTCAATGCGTTTGGGAAATCCTTCCAGACCTTCGATATCGATGTTCAGATAGTCTAGTCCACGATCATCGCTTAATGAAAAATTTAAATCCAATGTTGGAGTTTCTCCTTCACGTAAGATAACCGGAACGATACTTCCTTCATCGGGTGCGCCTGATACGAATACCGGATTTTCAAAGTCTCCATCAAGTGTGACTTTGACATCTTGTGTTACCGACCGTCCGCCTATATCGGTAATTGTTACCGTTACTGTATAGCTGTCGGCTATTTCATTTGCAGGCATGTCAAAGTTGTAACTCAACTCATACTCAGTTTGAGGTTCTCCATAGATTTCAATTAAATCAATGGTTTTGTTCAGATACAAGGCTTCACATTGCAATTGGATGGTTGAAATGCCGTCCGCATCGGTCAGTGTGCCTTCAATCGTAAATGTACGTCCTGCAGCAGTCTGTATGTGCAGAGTCGTCATTTCCGCAACAGGACTTTGCCCGTCTACATCGGGATAAGTGTCATCGTCACTACATCCCGTCACACATAGGCTCATTGGTAGGAGTGCCCATAGTGCCAGATTTAAGAAATGTTTCTTCATGCGATTTATTTTAAAGTTAATTACGTTTGCAAATATAGAGAAATCATAAATTAAAACAAATCTTTAATCGTGCAAATCACATGCACAAATCTTTCAAAATGCCGTTTGAATGCATTCTGTGCCTGTTTGACCGGATTAACACACGTTGCCGGATTCGTGTTTCCGGCTGGTTGCATATCTGTTTTCGGCCGGATGGCAATGGGCAAGAAACAGACTTTATTTTATATTCCACGGGCTGAAACGTATATTCCGCGGCGTGGAACGTATATTCCATGGGCTGGAACGTACATTCCACGCTGTGGAATATAAAAGCAATCCAATGGAACAAAGGAAATCATTTGTTTCATCGGATGAATGTATGGAGGTTCGAAGGCTTTCCTTGTGTGTCTTACCTGCCTGTACTTCCTAAAAAATGGGCGTTTCTTTGTAATTATGTTAATGAAGTAAATATTTTCCATTGGAAATTTTGTATTAATGAAAGTTTATTGTTTATTTGCAAAAGTTTCCAATGGAAATAATATAAAACGAAAAATAAAAAGACGTATGAAGATTCTTATTGTAGGAGGAGTAGCGGGAGGAGCCACAGCAGCTGCCCGCATCCGTAGAAATACCGAGAAAGCCGAAATCATCCTGTTCGAGAAGGGAGCTTATATTTCGTATGCCAATTGTGGATTACCTTATTATATAGGTGGGGTTATCGAGGAACGCGAACGGCTTTTTGTACAGACGCCCGAAGCGTTCGGGAAGCGGTTTAACATCGATGTGCGCACGCTTTCGGAAGTGACGGCTATCGACCGGGAGCGGAAGGAAGTGACGGTCCGTACTGCCGAGGGGAAGGTGTATCGGGAAAGCTATGACAAACTCTTGCTTTCGCCGGGGGCGTCGCCTGTGCGTCCGCCTTTGAAAGGTATCGATTCGGAAGGCATCTTTACCTTGCGGAATGTAACCGATACCGACCGTATCAAGCGATACTTGGACGAAAAGCAGGTGAAACGCGCGGCGATTGTAGGCGGAGGCTTTATCGGGTTGGAGATGGCGGAAAACCTGGTGCATGCCGGAGTAGAGGTCTCGGTGGTAGAGATGGCAGACCAGGTGATGGGACCTATAGACTATTCGATGGCTTCGCTGGTGCACGAACATTTGATGCAAAAAGGGGTGAAGCTGTATTTAGGGCAGGCGGTAGAGGCGTTCGAACGGACGGATGCGGGCTTGGGAGTGACCTTCAAGTCGGGTATCCGCTTGCAGGTGGATATGGTGATATTGTCTATCGGAGTGCGTGCCGAAACGCGCCTTGCCTCGGAAGCAGGATTGAAGTTGGGCGAGATGAAAGGCATTTATGTGAATGAATATCTGCAGACTTCGGATGAGGCTGTTTATGCCGTGGGGGATGCGATAGAGTTTCCGCATCCCGTTACGGGAAAGCCGTGGCTGAATTTTCTTGCCGGTCCGGCAAACCGTCAGGCACGCATCGTGGCAGACAATATCGTATTCGGGAACAAAGCAGTGTATGAAGGTTCCATAGGTACGTCCATAGCCAAGGTGTTCGATATGACCGTGGCATCTGCCGGCTTGCCTGCCAAGCGTTTGAGGCAAATGGGAATTGCTTACCTTTCTTCTACGACGCATTCGGCTTCTCATGCCGGTTATTATCCGGGTGCGTTGCAAATGGCGGTTAAGGTAGTCTTTTCGCCCCAAGACGGAAAGCTGTACGGGGCACAGATAGTAGGATATGACGGGGTAGACAAACGGATTGACGAGTTTGCCCTGGTTATCAAGCAAGGCGGAACGGTGTACGACCTGACCCGGCTGGAACATGCGTATGCACCTCCTTTTTCTTCGGCAAAAGACCCGGTGGCAATAGCCGGTTACGTAGCCGGAAATATCCTGAGCGGAAAGATGACACCGCTGTATTGGCGCGAATTGAGGGATGCCGACCTGAGTCGGGTGACTTTGGTGGATGTGCGTACCCAAGATGAATTTGAGTTAGGAGCCATTCCGGGGGCTGTTAATATGCCGTTGGATGAATTGCGGGAGCATCTGGATGAGATTCCGCAGGACAAGCCGGTATGGGTGTATTGCGGTGTAGGATTGCGTGGCTATCTGGCAAGCAATATCCTGAAAGGCCATGGATTTAAAGAGGTGCGCAATCTGGCCGGAGGCATTAAGACGTATAAGGCTGCCGTGACACCGGTAGATTTGCCTTCGGAAGGCACCCCTTGTGTTTCGGCTGGCGGGGAAAAAGATTCTGGAACGGATATGCAGCCAGATAAGGTGATAAAGGTCAATGCATGCGGCGTGCAGTGCCCCGGACCGATACTGAAGCTGAAGCAAGGAATGGAAGCGTTGCAGCCCGGACAATGTCTGGAGGTAAGTGCTACCGATGCCGGATTTCCACGTGATGCAGAAGCGTGGTGCCGTACGACAGGTAATCGTTTCCTTTCGAAAACGGAAGAAAACGGAGTGTATCGGGTGCGGATAGAGAAAGCCCAGGCGGTTCCTGCCGTAGGACAGAAAACGGCAGTTGGCGGGAAAGGCAAAACTTTTATTCTTTTCAGTGATGACCTTGATAAAACTTTAGCTACTTTTGTACTCGCAAACGGAGCGGCTGCTACGGGTGAGAAGGTGACCGTCTTCTTTACGTTCTGGGGGCTGAATGCCATCAAGAAGGAGCAGAAACCGAAGGTACGGAAGGATGTCTTCGGCAAGATGTTCGGTATGATGCTGCCTTCTGATTCGCGGAAGCTGAAGCTCTCGAAAATGAATATGGGCGGAATCGGTTCGAAGATGATGCGGTATGTCATGAAGCAAAAGGGAGTGGACTCGCTCGAATCGCTCCGCCAGCAAGCCATTGCCAACGGGGTGGAGTTCATAGCTTGCCAGATGTCGATGGACGTGATGGGAATAAAGCGTGAGGAACTGCTCGATTGTGTAAGCATAGGCGGAGTGGCAACCTATATGGACCGTGCCGGTGAGGCAAATATGAATCTGTTTATTTGATTATGGAAAAGATACAATGTATATGTGTGATGCGCGACTTGCTGAAGGGGCTTTCCGAACTGGAGAACCGGCTGGAGGAAGCTTACGGGGTGTCGCTCAACGAGGCGATGGTGTTGTGTAGTGTGGGAGCGGAAACCGTGACGGCAGGAACCATTATCTCTTGTACGGGATTGACTTCGTCGCATGCTTCGAAGGTTATCCGTTCGGTAGAGGATAAGGGCTTGCTGGCACGCAAGCTGGGCGAGCAGGACAAACGCCAGATGTATTTCACGCTTACGCGGAAAGGAAAAGCTTGTCTGGAGAATATCAAGGAGCAGGGGGTGGAAGTGCCCGAATGGCTGGCTCCGTTGTTTTTTAGGTAACAAGGTCACGAGTTGACAAGGTGGCAAGGCTTTAGATACATAGGTAGAACTATTTAGGACCTTGTCAACTCGTTACCTTGTCACCTCGTCACTTCATTAAAAAGTATGAAAAAGAAAAAAGAAGACTGGGAAGTGCCGGGCAATGCCGGACAGGTATTGCTGCATACATGTTGTGCGCCTTGTTCATCGGCAATTATTGAATGCCTGATGCAGCACGGGGTACGCCCTACCATTTATTATTGCAATCCGAACATTTATCCGGAAGAGGAATACCGGATCCGGAAAGAGGAATGTACCCGTTATGCACAGGCGTTGGGCTTGGATATCATCGATGCCGATTACGACCACGAGGCGTGGCGTTGTGCGGTTCGTGGCTTGGAAGGGGAGCCGGAAAGGGGAGGGCGTTGCCTGCAATGTTTCAGGTTGCGTTTGCGTGATACGGCACGTTATGCCCATGAACACGGTTTTACGGTGATTACTACTACGCTTGCTTCTTCACGTTGGAAGAGCTTGGACCAGATTAACGAAGCCGGACGCTATGCCGTAGAACCTTATCCCGACGTGACGTGGTGGGACAAGAACTGGCGGAAAGGCGGGTTGAGCGAACGCCGCATCCAGATTATCAAGGAATATGATTTCTATAACCAGCAATATTGCGGGTGCGAGTTCAGCATGCGGAAAGAAGAGGAAAATACTCCTTAAAGTTTATTGTGTGGTGTAAAGTTTGACTTCTTTTTCCTCAACTCACGGTTTTTTTGTATGTTTGCATCCTAAAATCAATATGCAACTTGCAAGAAATGGAAGGATTATTCGTCAGAAAAAGCATAGATACCCTGCAGGAAGAAGCCGGGCAGACAGGAAATAAGACCCTGAAACGGGTGTTGGGACCGGTCAGTCTGGTGGCTTTGGGGGTAGGCGTGATTATCGGAGCCGGGCTGTTTTCTATTACAGGGACAGTGGCTTCGGAATATACGGGACCTGCTATTACGCTTTCGTTTATCATAGCTGCGATAGGATGCTGTTTTGCCGGGCTTTGTTATGCCGAATTTGCCTCGATGATTCCGGTGGCAGGTAGTGCTTATACTTATTCGTATGCCACTATGGGAGAACTGATAGCTTGGATTATCGGATGGGACCTGGTGTTGGAATATACCGTGGCTGCTACTACGGTCAGTATCAGTTGGAGCCGTTATCTGGTGGTCTTTCTGCAAGGAGCAGGCATTGATTTGCCCCATACATTGACTGCTTGTCCGTGGGATGGGGGCATAGTCAATATACCTGCCATGGTGATTGTGGTATTGATGAGCCTTATTCTGATGCGAGGGACGGCGGGCAGTTCGTTTTTCAACGGACTGATTGTATTTTTGAAAATCAGTGTGATTTTGGTTTTTGTCATTTTGGGTTGGAAGTTCATTCAGGCAGATAATTATGTGCCATACATACCTGAAAATACCGGAAAACTGGGTGAGTTCGGATGGTCGGGTATTTTGCGGGGGGCAGCCATTGTGTTCTTTGCTTTCCTGGGATTCGACGCGGTAAGTACTGCGGCACAAGAAACGAAGAATCCCAAGCGCGATATGCCTATTGGTATTCTGGTATCTTTGCTCGTCTGTACGATATTGTACATTCTTTTTGCCCATGTGATGACGGGGGTAGCTCATTATACAGATTTCAAAGGTCAGGAAGGCATCGCTCCGGTAGCTGTGGCTATCGAGCAGATGGGATATGCCAATGCGCAGGGGGTGATAATGCCTGCTTACCCGTGGCTGAATAAGGCAATTGTACTTGCCATTCTTTTTGGTTATTGTTCGGTGATTATGGTTACTTTACTTGGTCAGAGCCGTGTGTTTCTCAGTATGAGCCGCGATGGTTTATTGCCTCCTTTTTTTTCTCGTATCAATACACGTTTCCGTACACCGGTACATAGTAATTTCCTGTTTATGGTAGTGGTAAGCTTGCTTGCCGGTTTTGTTCCTGCCCAAGTGGCAGGCGAAATGACTAGTATCGGTACCTTGCTTGCTTTTACATTGGTTTGTGCTGCTGTGCTGATTGTGCGTAAGACGATGCCTGATGTGCATCGTGCATTCAAGACGCCGTGGGTCCCTTTTGTGCCCATTATGGGTATCCTTACATGTTTGTGTATGATGTGTTTTCTGCCGGCCGACACGTGGATTCGGTTGGTTCTTTGGATGTTGATAGGCTTGGATATCTATGTCAGTTATGGAAGAAAACACAGTAAACTGGAACCAGGAAGGGTTTATCGTAAAGGCGATACGGTATTGAATATCTTAGGACTGGTGCTGGCTGTGCTGAGTGTAATTACTGGTTTATGGCACCAGCAGACTGTAGGTTGGGAAGCCGACAAGACTTTGCTGGTCATTTCTTTTGTCTTTGCTTTTACCCATTGTGCTTATTATATGTGGCGGCTTTGGCATCAGGCAAGCGACTTGAAGCGGGCTCCGAAGTCATAAAAGAAGTTATAATGTAAGTACGCGGACAGAAAAAATGAAATATCAACCAATATAATATGGATAAAAAGCCGTTATTTTACGGCAATTTAAGACAATATGGATAAAAACAGACTATTTGTAGCCATACAGGCATCTTTGAAAGCCGGGGCTGCTATTATGGAAGTATATACCGACCCGAACGCAGATTTCGAGGTGGAACGGAAAGCTGACAATTCGCCTTTGACGATAGCCGACCGCAAGTCGCATCAGATTATTGTGCAGGAATTGTCGGCATTGCCTTATCCTGTGTTGAGCGAGGAAGGTAAAGAAATACCTGTTGCCGAGCGAAGAGGCTGGAATGAATTGTGGGTGGTAGATCCTTTGGACGGTACCAAAGAGTTTATCAAGCGTAATGGAGAATTTACGGTAAATATTGCTTTTGTGAAAGACGGACGTCCTGAGGCTGGAGTGATATATATACCGGTCAGGGAAGAGCTGTATTTTGCTGATGAGGTTTTGGGGGCTTATAAACTGGAACACGTTGCCCGTTTGAATCCAGAGGATACACTAGAGAGCCTGATAGGACGTGCACAACGTTTGCCTTACCCGGATGGGCGGACATACGGTACATTTGTTGTCGTGGCTTCGCGTTCGCATCTCAATGCTGAAACCGAGCATTTTATCGATGAAATGAAAAAGAAATATACCGAAGTACAAACCGTGTCGAAAGGAAGCTCGTTGAAACTTTGCCTCATAGCCGAAGGTAAAGCAGATGTCTATCCCCGATTTGCACCTACAATGGAATGGGATACAGCAGCCGGACACGCTATTGTACGTGCAGCAGGAGGTGAAGTGTATCAGGCTGAGACAAATCTTCCCCTTCGGTATAATAAAGAAGATTTGTTGAATCCGTGGTTTATCGCTTATCCTTGTATTGGTCGTTAAACGGAGTTATATGTGGAAGCCGAACGGAATTATATTGGAGGTTAAAGGGAGCTATGTGGAAAATTAAAGGGGAGTCGGATATCAGTCATTCTGAAGTATTGGTCTTTTGTTGCTTCTGATTCCGGCGAGACATGACTTCTGAATTAAAAATAAACTTTTCAAGACTATGAATTTTGAAATACTTTTTGTGTTGCTGGGGCTGATAGGGATGCTCGTTGCGCTTATCTTGGATAAAATGCGTCCGGGCATTGTACTGTTGTCATTGGTCGTGGTGTTTATGGCGGCAGGTATTATCACTCCCAAACAGATGGTTGCCGGATTTAGCAATCGTGGCATGATAACGGTAGCTTTGTTGTTTCTGGTGAGTGAAGGTGTGCGCCAAAGTGGTGCACTTGCCACGGTCATTAAGAAATTGTTACCCGAACGGAAAATGTCGGTAATGCAGGCACAGTTGCGTCTGTTGCCTGTTGTTAGTGCTTTTTCGGCTTTCCTTAACAATACTCCAGTAGTGGTTATCTTTGCACCTATTGTGAAAAACTGGGCAAAAAAAGTTGGGCTTTCGTGTACCAAGTTCCTCATTCCTTTGTCGTATGCTACGATTTTGGGTGGGTTGTGTACACTTATCGGAACATCTACCAATCTGGTGGTTCACGGTATGATGATTGACCGTGGTTTGCCGGGGTTGAAGATGTTCGATCTTGCCTATATTGGCATTCCCATCACAATAGCCGGACTTCTTTTCATTTTGTTTACTTCGAAGAAACTGCTTCCAGCCGAACGGCCCGATAATTTTGAGGAAGAAGAGGCAGATGCGGCGGAAGTGAAAGGACAGCATATAGTAGAAGTGGTGTTGGCATCACGTTTTCCTGGTTTGAAGCGCAAGTTGAAGAATTTTGATTTTAAACGTCGTTATGGGGCTGATATCAAGGAAATACGCCAGGGAGGCCAGGTTATCACCAAGAACTTGGGTGAAGTGAGGTTGCAGGAAGGTGACACACTGGTATTGCTTGCTGATGATGAGTTTACCAAGGCGTGGGGAGATTCTTCCGTTTTCCTGATGATGACTAATGGGCAGGAGATACCTTCGCGTCCGATGCCTGGGTGGAAGAAATGGACAGCATTGGCGCTTTTGTTAATTATGATTATCGGTGCTACTATCGGTGAGCTTCCTTATTTTCAGGAACGTTTTCCCGGTGTGAAGATGGACATGTTTTTCTTTGCATCGGTTACGGCTGTGGTGATGGCTTGGCTTAAGATATTTCCTCCGAAAAAATATACTAAATATATCAGTTGGGACATACTTATCACCATAGCTTGTGCCTTTGCTATCAGTGCGGCGATGGAAGAATCCGGACTGGCGGCGTTGATAGCCAATTTTATTAAAGATGTGTCTGGTTCGTTGGGAGCTTGGGGAGCTTTGGCGTTGCTTTATTTTGTCACACTGGTTATTACCGAACTGGTAACCAACAATGCTGCAGCAGCACTTGCCTTTCCGCTTGCGCTGGAAACGGCTGCAGAATTCAACGTAGATCCGATGCCTTTCTTCATCGCTATCTGCATTGCTGCATCGGCAGGTTTTGCTACCCCCATCGGTTATCAGACTAACTTGATTGTGCAGGGAGCCGGTAATTATCGGTTTACCGATTTCTTGAAGATTGGTCTTCCGATGGATTTGATTGTGATGATTTTATCGGTAGGTCTTATCCCGCTGATATGGCCTTTTGTACAAGTGTGATTTTCAATGCGGACGAAAGAGATGCGGAAACGTTATATCCGAAGGGCTTGTCTTTCAGATAAATCTGCATATCTTTAATGTCCGGCTATATAGATAGTAAACAGAAAGATAATAAATGAACAACATTTATCCTATATTCGACAAGATGCTGTCCCGTGCTGACAAGGAGAAACTGCTGGGGCAACGTGGATTGATGATTTGGTTTACCGGACTGAGTGGGTCGGGTAAGAGTACTCTTGCCATTGCGCTTGAACGTGAACTGCAACAACGGGGATTGCTTTGCCGCATCCTTGATGGAGACAATATCCGGAGTGGAATCAACAATAATTTGGGCTTTTCGCCAGAAGACAGGGTAGAGAATATCCGTCGCATAGCCGAAGTTGGCAAGTTGTTTGTTGATACAGGTATTATTACCATTGCCGCATTTATCAGTCCGAACAATGAACTTCGTGAAATGGCAGCACATATCATTGGTGCGGATGATTTTGTGGAAGTTTATGTCAGTACGCCGATAGAAGAATGCGAACGGCGTGATGTGAAAGGCTTGTATGCCAAGGCACGTCGTGGGGAAATCAAGGAGTTTACAGGGGTTTCGGCTCCGTTTGAAGCACCTCAACATCCGGCACTTTTGCTCGATACTTCGAAGTTTTCGCTCGAAGAATCAGTGAACCAGCTCCTGCACTTGATTTTGCCCAAAGTGTCCGCCCCTCTGAGTAAGGAATGAAAAAAAGAAAAAGCAAACATTATAAATTATGCAAGAAGAATACAACTTGAGCCACTTGAAAGAACTCGAAGCCGAGTCTATTCATATCATTCGTGAGGTGGCTTCCGAATTTGAAAACCCGGTGATGCTGTACAGTATCGGAAAAGATTCGTCGGTAATGGTGCGCCTTGCCGAAAAAGCCTTTGCTCCGGGCAAAGCGCCCTTTCCATTGATGCACATTGATTCGAAATGGAAATTTAAGGAAATGCTTCAGTTTCGTGATACATATGCCAAAGAACACGGCTGGAAACTTATTGTGGAAAGTAATATGGAAGCATTCCGTGCCGGAGTAGGCCCCTTTACTCACGGAAGTAAGGTACATACAGACTTGATGAAGACGCAAGCGTTGCTTCACGCTCTTGATAAATATAAGTTTGATGCTGCTTTCGGAGGAGCACGCCGTGATGAGGAAAAATCACGTGCCAAGGAACGCATCTTCTCTTTCCGTAACGAATTCCATCAGTGGGATCCCAAGAACCAGCGTCCCGAACTGTGGGACATCTACAATACTCGTATCCGTAAAGGGGAAAGCATCCGGGTCTTTCCTTTGAGCAACTGGACAGAACTGGATATCTGGCAATATATCCGTTTGGAAAAGATACCTATTGTGCCTTTGTATTTCGCCAAGGAACGTCCGGTAGTAAATATTGACGGGCAGCTTATCATGCCTGATGATGACCGTCTGCCCGAGAAATACCGCGATAAGATTGAAATGCGGAAAATCCGTTTCCGTACTTTGGGGTGCTGGCCGCTTACAGGGGCTATTGAAAGCGATGCCGATACCATAGAGAAGATTGTGGAGGAAATGATGACCACCACCAAGAGCGAACGCACAACCCGTGTTATAGACTTCGACCAGGACGCAAGTATGGAAGAGAAGAAACGGGAAGGATACTTTTAAATGAATAATTAATAATGAATAATTAATAACGATTCCTACATTCGTTTGTTGTTCATTACCTATTCATGTACCGTTATTAACTATTAATTGTTAATTATTAATTGAAGAAAAATGGAAGAAATAGATAAAACCAAATCAGGAAACCCGATGGAAGGCGAAGCCAGAGGCCGTATGTCAATTGAAGAGTTTCTGAAAAAAGATGAGGAGAAAGACCTGTTAAGGTTCCTTACTGCCGGTTCGGTAGACGATGGAAAGTCTACTCTTATCGGACGCTTGCTTTTCGATAGCAAGAAGATTTACGAAGACCAGCTTGTGGCATTGGAACGCGACAGCAAACGTGTGGGGAATGCCGGTGAGCACATTGATTATGCTTTGTTGCTCGACGGGTTGAAAGCAGAACGCGAGCAGGGGATTACCATTGATGTTGCTTACCGCTATTTCTCTACCAACAACCGTAAATTTATCATTGCCGACACTCCGGGGCACGAGCAATACACGCGCAATATGATTACCGGAGGCTCTACCGCTAATCTGGCGGTAATTCTTGTTGATGCACGTGCCGGAGTCATTACCCAAACCCGCCGCCACTCTTATCTTGTTTCCTTATTAGGCATCAAACACGTGGTATTGGCGGTGAACAAGATGGATCTTGTAGATTTTTCGGAAGAAATATTTGATAAAATAGTGGCGGATTATAAAGCATTCATCGCTCCATTGGGTGTGCCTGATGTGACTTGTATTCCACTTTCGGCACTTGATGGAGATAATGTGGTCGAAAAATCGGCACGTACTCCGTGGTACGCAGGCCCTTCCTTGTTGGAATATCTTGAAACCGTGCACATTGGTAACGACCATAATTTGAAAGATTTCCGTTATCCTGTGCAATACGTCTTGCGTCCTAATCTCGATTTCCGCGGATTTTCATCCAAAGTGGCTTCGGGCATCGTGCGCAAAGGAGATGAAGTGATGGCATTGCCTTCGGGGAAGAAAACCCGTGTAAAGGCAATCTATGCTTCTGATGGAGAATGCGATTATGCTTATCCGCCTATGTCGGTCACTCTGACCTTGGAGGACGAAATAGATGTGTCACGTGGCGAAATGCTGGTGCATCCTGACAATATGCCGTTGGTAGGACGTAACTTTGAGGCGATGCTTGTCTGGATGGACGAAGAAAAGATGGATATGGAAAAATCGTTCTTCCTGAAACAAACTACCAATACCAGCCGCACACGCATTGATAGTATCAAGTACAAGGTGGATGTCAACACGATGGAACACCTTTCAATTGAAAATGGACAGTTGACAAAAGAAACACTGCCTTTGGAGCTGAACCAGATAGCTCACGTGGTGTTCACGTCATCGAAAGAGCTTTTCTTCGACCCTTATGCCTGCAATAAGGCGACGGGGGCGTTCATCCTTATCGATCCGATAACCAACAATACCAGTGCAGCTGGCATGATTATCGGCAAGGTAGACGACAAGGACATGCATACTACGATGGAAATCCCGGTACTAGACCTGCCTAAGTTAGGGATTGCTCCCGAACACTATGATGCCATCGAAACCATTGCAAAAGAATTGGAACGCCGTGGATACGCAATAGAGATAAAGAAATAAGTTTTTAATGAAGAATGAAGAATTAAGAATGAAGAATTTTGACTGGTTCACATCATTCTTAGTTCTTCATTCTTAATTCTTCATTTACAATATGGGCTTATTAGAATTTAGCAAATTGCCGGTTAACACCTTGGTAGGTGCCGACTGGAAGACATTCAACGAAATAACCAAAGGGCGTGCCATCGGTTCTGCTTATCGGGGAAAGTTCCGTCTGACAAAAGCAGTGTGCCGTCTGCTTTCTGTATTGAAACCCTTGCAGGATAAGAAGTATGCAAGCCTCCTGGCACAAAAGCCGCTCGAACATGATCCGGTATTCATTTTAGGGCACTGGCGCAGCGGAACCACCTTTATGCACAATGTTTTTTCATGTGACAAACATTTTGGTTATAACACTACCTACCAGACCGTATTCCCGCATCTGATGATGTGGGGGCAACCTTTCTTTAAGAAAAACATGAGCTGGCTAATGCCTGACAAGCGTCCTACCGATAACATGGAGCTTGCCGTTGACCTGCCTCAGGAGGAAGAGTTCGCCCTTACCAATATGATGCCTTATACGTATTATAACTTTTGGTTCCTGCCCAAGCACATGCAAGAGTATGCCGATAAGTATTTGCTTTTCGAAGATGTCACGGATGCTGAGTTGAAAGTGTTTGAGGAAACTTTTACCAAGCTTATCAAAATTTCGCTCTGGAACACTGGAGGCACCCAGTTTCTCAGTAAGAATCCCCCTCACACAGGCCGCGTGAAGGAATTGGTGAAGATGTTTCCCAATGCCAAGTTTATCTATTTAATGCGTAATCCGTATACGGTATTCGAGTCTACCCGGAGTTTCTTCACCAATACCATCAAACCTCTCCAACTTCAAGACATCAGTCCTGAAGAGTTGCAGCAGAACATCCTCACGGTGTACGACAAGCTCTATCACAAATATGAGGCTGACAAGCATTTCATTCCTGAGGGCAACCTGGTAGAGGTGCGTTTCGAGGATTATGAAAAGAACGCGTTCGACCTGACGCAGGAAATCTATCAGAAACTTTCTCTTCCTGGATTCGAAGAAGCACGTCCTGCCATTGAGGCATACGTCAACAAGAAGAAAGGCTATAAGAAGAACAAATACCAGTATAAGCCGGAAACAGTAGAGCTGGTGGAAAAGCACTGGGGATTTGCTCTTGATGAATGGGGATACAAGATCTGATTTATACAAATAGGGATTAAGAAGCAGTTTCTTAGAAGCTGTTTTGAATTTATCGTGCGATGATTTGGGATGAGTTTTTGAGGCATTTTCGCTTCTGTGATGAGGAAGATAGCGGGCTATCTGACGAAGAACAGGAG
>NZ_NFJG01000031.1:0-36272 GCF_002159755.1 Bacteroides sp. An269 | reverse complement strand
ATCTGACGAAGAACAGGAGCGGAAAGGACCAAAAAATCGCCCAAAGCACACACGAAAACGGATGCATCAAGCCAAGAAAAACTTTTTGGAGAAATTCAAAACAGCTTCTTAATCTGCGAAAAATCTGCGTTTCAATTATATTAATCTGTGTAATCTGTGGTGAGAAGCGACATTGCTTCGCGGGCGGTGTCGATGCAGTCGCCTTCCGCTTCAGCCTTGTACGGATTGTGCTGCAAGGTCCACGGCTCTTCCATGGCGTACCAGTCGATGTCCTGCATCTCTCCGCCGTCCAATACGCCTTGCAGCATTTCCCACCATGCCGCCCAACGCTTGTAGTAGAAGTCCTTCAAAATACCGTTCCATTCCTTGTGGGCATAGTCGCGCAAGCCGCCCTTATCGGCACACTCGCGGTTGCCCCATGTAGTGATTTGCACACGGGCATTCCATTCATACAAGTCTTTTTCTT
Organism: Bacteroides sp. An269; assembly: GCF_002159755.1. Taxonomy (NCBI): domain Bacteria; kingdom Pseudomonadati; phylum Bacteroidota; class Bacteroidia; order Bacteroidales; family Bacteroidaceae; genus Bacteroides; species Bacteroides sp. An269. Next base: position 35,806 of record NZ_NFJG01000031.1, on the reverse strand, counting down.
CGGGTGTGTTGCCCACGCTGCGTGCCTGGTTTATCCAGCGTCCTACGCGGAATTCGCTACGGGTGGCAAGCAGGCGGTCTTGTGCCAGCAAGAGGTCGAGGAATTCTTTCGAATGGCGTGCATAGCTGCGCTTGTCAAAGCTCTTGAAGTCGGCTATCGCCCGATTGTAGACGATTCGTCCGCGGTCGGCAAGTGCCTGGCGCACGATGTCCACCAGGTCGTATTCGAAATTGTTGTTACCCCGGAACTTGTCGGCTGCTTCCAGCATCAGGCGTGCGGCGGCCTCGGTAGAGGTAGGGTCGTAATAGTTTTCCATCTTCGACCAGCTCGATACTTGGAAGTTGTTCATGCTGGGACGTCCGCAGAAGATGGATTCGTGAGGTCCTTGCTGGTTGTTTCCGAAGGGACAGTTGTAGATGCCGTCGGCAAGAATCATCCATGCTTGTTCTATCTTTTCGTCTTTTGCTCCATAGCGGGCAGCCAGATACTCTTTCAGCCAGCTTTCCTTGGTGATTTTCTCGGGACGCCACGGCAATTCGCACATCAGTTCGAATATCACCGGATTGTTTTCGCTGCCTTCCATGGTTAGGCCGATGCCTTTCAGGTGGGCGGCAAGCGGGTTGTTCTTGGTAAGGTAGAAGTTATTCAGCAGTTGATCCATGCGCCCGTGCAGTCCAACATTGGCTCCGAAGTTCTCCAGCATACAGAACAGCCAGTCGTGTTGCTCGTATCCTTTCTCGCGCTTCCAAATAGAAGGGATGCCCCACATGGGACGGCATTCGCTGAAGAGGTCAAGGATAAGCAGGTCGCCGTTCTTCAGGTTTTTCATCATTTCCGGACGCGGGTTCTCGGTCCAGCCTTGCACCACCCAGACGGCTTTCGGGTTGACCTGCTTCATCGCATCCATTACCGCCTTGCCGGCTGCATCGAAATCAACTTCTCCGGCATTCTCTAATTCGTGGAAAGGGTCCATTGAATAGTAGTTGGCTTTGCCGAAGAGTTTTTCTTGTTCCTCGTAATAGAGGGCGGCGATTTCGGCAAACCGCTTGTCGGTAGGCATTAAGAATGCCGGACGGGTAAAACCGTTCCACAATTCCGGTTCGGTCACGTTCAGTCCCAGTTTCTGGTGAGCGTCATGAGGAACCATGCCCGAGTATCCCGGCAGTACCGGCTCGATACCGTATTCGCGCATCCGTTTCAGGATTTTCTTTTGCAAGGCTTCCTGCTGCGTGTACCAACTGTCGGGATTCGGCCCGCCCCATCCTTCGAGGTTATTCATCGCCCACCAGGCAAGGAACGCCGGACCGGCAATGAAGCGGTTGGTTTCTTCTTTTGTGTAGCCCAGTTTGGCAAGCATGTTGCGCCATACACATTCCTGTCCCACGGCGGCAAGCGGAAGGTTGATGCCATGCAGTGCCATCCAGTCGATTTCCTTTTCCCAGCGTGCCCAGTCCCAGAAAGCCATGGTATACGAGTAGGTGCAATAGTTGAAGTCGTAGCGCAGGCTCAGGTTGGTTTCATGTCGTTCGGGCTTGGTGACGGGTGGGAGAGAAGCGGGCAGTTCTGCCGTCATGTTGTTCCACGAAAGGTGGATGCCGGCGTAGTATTTCAGGTACCAGTTCAGTCCGGAAGCAATGTTTACGTAGGTGTTTCCGCGTACCACAATTTTGTTTCCTTTTTGGTCCAATTCGAAGAAGTCGGTATCTGCGTTCTTCTGGAGCTGAATGATGAATTTTTTAGATGCTCCCGCTTCGATTCGTTCCAATAGTCCTTTGATAGGGTTTGCAAAAAGAGAGAAGGGAAGCAGGCACAACAAGCCTGCCAGCAAGAGGTTTCTGAGCTTCATATTATTACATTGTTTATAGGTTTTTGCAAATGTAATAAAAATGAACGAATGAACAAAGAAGCCGCATGGGGCTTTTCGCAATATGGATACCGTATTTTCCCAATAAACTGTAGGGGCGTATCGCATACGCCCGAAAACATCTACGTGGATTAGTTGACGCATTCGGGCGTATGCGATACGCCCCTACATGGGATGTTTGCGGAATTTATATTCCGTCATTCATTTTTGGATTGTATACGATGATGCAAAAGGGAAGAACCAGGCTTATTCCCCTGCATCAGGTGCATGGCTTCGTGCATATAGGCAGCTGTGTTGCCGGATGCATATCAGTCCTTCCCTCAGTCCTGATAGGTAGGACTGTAGTCCTAGTATATAAGGACTGCAGTCCTGGCACGTTAAAACAGCAGTACTGGTTCATCGGGACTGGCAGGACAGCCGTTGTCTTTGCCTATGCAGCTACTGTTTACTTTGGAATCATTCGTATTTTATGTTTTCTTTTCAATTCATCTGAGAATTCCGCATAGAGAGCTACGGGACCCAAGTGCCAAAGCTTCGTAGTTTCCTCTGCCAGTCTTTTGTAAGTATCCGAACTATAAAACCGGTAAAGAGCTGTTCGAAGTGGTATCTTTTGGTCATTAGCGTATATCTGCGCTACCCGGCTTACTTTTCCCGGCAACAGTAAATACAGATTTTGGTTGGTAATTTCTAAGTTCATCCTTTCACCTCCTTTGCTTCTTTAAATATGAGATAATGCAGGGAACATTCCGTATGGAACAGCCATTGGTCAACAAGCACGTATGTCTTCAACTCATTGATTAGCTCCGTTTTGTTCAACAATCCACCTTCATATAAGGCAAAAGCGGCATACACACGGTCGTTGGCCACAGGACCTATCACGATGTCATGATGATGTTCAAAGTCCTTGTCCATGCGGTTAGCCATTACGAAATCTAACCACTGCTCTGTAGGTGACGTAAAATGGAGAACGTCTAACTGTGTGCGATATGTTTCGTCCAGTTCATAGACATTGACGTAACCTGTGCCGCTTTTTTGTCCCAATTTGCGTTTTACCCAAAGCGTAGCCTGCCTTTCTGAAGTTGTCGTATAGAAACCGCTTCCGTAGTCTAACGCCCTGTTGGTTCTTCTTATTTCAGGCTTCTTCACCTGTTCTATACTGCCGTGATAAAGTATCATTTCTTCGCTTCGCTTTTTCGTCTGTCTATCAGTTCTTCTATCTCATCCATTAGCCATTGATGACTTTGCGTGTGAAGCACCTCAAAATTGTCTTCCAAATAAGGCAATACGCCATATCGTTCAAACAAGGTAGCGACTTCTTCACCACTCATTTGATGCTTGTTCTTGTACTGTTCAATGCAGAACGACAAGAAATAGGCTATGTCAAGTTCTTTATCTTTCTTATCGGTTTTCATTTCTTCATCATATTAACGTGTAGCTTAAACAAACATTCCAATAAACACATCATGATATGGAAAAGGAAGAGGGGAGACTGATAACCGCTTAGAAGAACTTTGTGTCTTCGCCTAGGATGTCGGAAAGAAGCAGGTTGGCAAGACGGCTGGTCCCGAGGCGGAACAGTTCATTGGTAAGCCATTCCTTGCCCAACAGTTCTTTTACGATAGTATAATATACCACTGCATCATGTACCGTGTTGATGCCTCCGGCAGGTTTGAATCCTACTTTGCGTCCGGTCTCCAGGAAGTATTCCTTGATTGCCTGGCACATCACGAAAGCTGCTTCGGGAGTGGCGGCGGGCTTTTCTTTTCCGGTAGAAGTCTTGATGAAATCGGCTCCTGAATACATGGCGAGGATAGAGGCTTTCTTGATGTTTTCGGCAGAGCCTAATGCGCCCGTTTCGAGGATTACTTTCAGGTGCTTTTCACCACACACGTCTTTCAGTTCCTGTATCTCGTCGCACATGCCTTCATAGTCGCCGCTGAGGAACTTGCCTACCGGAATCACGATGTCTATCTCGTCGGCTCCGGCGTGGAGCGCCATGGCGGTCTCTGCTATTTTCACTTCGGTGAATGTCTGCGAGGAAGGAAAGCCTCCCGATACGCAGGCTATCTTCACGTCATCGGCTTCCAGCGTGTCGTGCACGATTTCCGCCATGTTGGGGTAGACGCAGATAGCTGCTACGTTCTTCAGGTCGGGGTGTTCGTCATCGAAGGCATTGACCCGTTCGGTGAACTTCATGACACTTGTTTCGCTGTCCGTACATTTCAGCGTGGTGAGGTCGATGCAATGGAAGAGGAACTTCTTTACTTCGGGCGTGTCGTTTTCCGCCGCGTATTTCTCGATAATGTGGGCGGTCTTTGCCGCGATGTCCTCGTCTTTTAATGCCGTGTTGTATTTTCCCAATGCCATGTCATACTTGCTGGGTTGGTTCAGGTGCTCTTTGTCTTCCATATCCAAGTTTTGGAAGAGTTCGCTTTCAAATTCTTCATTCTTGCTCATGTCGTTTTCAATTTTGGGTTGTTTTGATGTCTTTCTTTATCGCGTGCTGTTTTCTTTTCCAGGTTCTTCCGGAAAGCTTCGGTCAGGTTCACGCCCGTTTGGTTGGCAAGGCAGAGCAGTACCCAAAGTACGTCTGCCATCTCGTCGCCCAGGTCGTGTTTCTCGCCTTCCTTGAACGACTGGTCGCCATAGGTGCGTGCCATGATGCGTGCCAGTTCGCCTACTTCCTCGGTCAGTACCGCCATATTGGTCAGTTCGCTGAAGTAGCGTACGCCGTAGGTCTTTATCCAGTTATCGACTGTTTTCTGTGCTTCTTCGATTGTCATAATTATTTAGTTGACAAGTTAACGAGTTGACAAGGGAACAAGGTCTTGAATTGTTATGCAAGGTATTTAGAGCCTTGTTAACTCGTCAACTTGTTACCTTGTCAACTGGATTGTTTTTTATTCCTTATTCTTCGTATCCATACATATCGTGACGGGACCGTTGTTCAGCAATTCTACTTTCATGTCGGCTCCGAATTCGCCGGTACCTACCTGCTTGCCTAAGGCGATGCTCAGTTCGTTGCAGAAGTATTCGTAGAGAGGAATGGCGGTTTCGTGCTTGGCGGCGCGGATGTACGAAGGACGGTTCCCCTTCTTGGTAGAAGCCATCAGGGTAAACTGGCTGACGACGATGATATCGCCTCCTGCTTCCAGAATGGATTTGTTCATCATTCCGTTCTCGTCATCAAATACACGCAGGTTGACGATTTTCTTGCATAGCCAGTCTGCATCTTCTTGTCCGTCGGCTTCCTCGATGCCAAGCAGGACGAGGAAGCCTTCCTTAATAGCCGATCTGCACGTCCCGTTGATGGTGACTGATGCATGGCTTACACGTTGGATTACTACTCTCATATCGGTTTTTAGGTTTTTCGCAAAGATAATGATTCTTATTCAATTCTCTGGTATGAAACTTGTATGAAACATGAAGAACTTCTATATTTGCGGAAGGGGTAATTATTTTTTTAGTTTACAGAAAATTGATTTTGTTATGAACATGAAGTTTTTATTTGTTGGGGTTTGTATGCTATTGTCTGTATTGTGTAGCGCAGCACAGACATTGTCACCAGAAGAAAAGTGCCGGTTGATTGTAACGACAGATTTAGGGGGCACTGACCCTGATGACATCCAATCGATGATTCATTTGTTGGTATGCTCGAATGTAATCGATATTGAAGGGTTGATCAGTTCACAGGTATGGATGGACGATCCGGATAAGACAGAGAAACTGGAAGATGTCGTTCGGAAGTTTGGAGAAGTCTTGCCACGCTTGAAAAAGCATGCAGCAGGATATCCGGATTTAGATTATCTGTTGTCATTGGTTAAACGGGGACAAGCAAAATCGAATATGGATGGAGTAGGAGAAGGCAAAGATTCTCCTGGCTCTGAACTGATAATTTCAGCTGTAGATAAGGCTGGAGACAAACGTCCGGTTTGGGTTGCAGCATGGGGTGGAATGAATACAGTAGCACAAGCTATATGGAAGGTAAAACATACCCGGACCGAAAAAGAACTTGAACGTTTCATAAACAAGCTACGTATTTATGATGTCTTAGGGCAAGATGATGCCGGCGCGTGGATTGCTCATAATTTTCCAGAGATTGTATATATCCGGAATAAGGAAGTGTATGGATGGGCACCATCTGATGAGTGGACAGACGAGCATATTCAATGCTGTATGCCTTTGGGTGTATATTATCCCGACCGGATGTGGGCAACGGAAGGTGATAGCCCTTCTTTTCTATATGTGTATGCCAATGGACTGAACGTTCCGGATAGTTTGGAGTATGGAGGCTGGGGAGGCCGGTTTTCTAAGAAAAAAACAATGGGTGTACGGGGTATGGATTTTATAGAAAAGAGCGGAAAAGACGAAACGCAGTACGACCCTTATGGTGTGTATGCAAGTACATCCGAAGGTGTTGGAAGTATAAATAAGTGGCAGAAGCAGATATGGAATGATTTTGCGGCACGTATGCTGTGGACTTCTACAGATAAGTTTGAGGATGCCAATCATCATCCGTTGGCGGTATTGGATGGGGATGCATCTTTACATTGTGTATTCCGTAGGGTAAAAGCAGGAGATGTTTTGTGCTTTGATGCTTCTGCATCGAAAGATGTAGATGGGAATGAATTGCATTACAAGTGGACAATTTATGAAGCCCCCAGCACTTATAAAGGGAGTATGCTACTTGATGGAGATTCTTCTGCTCAATGTACCTTACAAATTCCGACAGATGCTTCGGGTAAAAGTATTCATTTGATTCTGGAAGTTACAGATAATGGTATGCCAGCATTGACGGCATACCGTCGAGTTGTGTTGAATGTGGAATAATGAAGCCCAATCGGATTTTTCAGATACGGTAGAAAGTATACAGGCACAGAGCTTTTGGAAAATATTTCCGAAAAGCTCTGTGTATTGTTAGACTCGTTTCACAAAGTCTCTTTGATGGTTTGCGCCACGCTCATCCCTACCACTTCGGCGAGTTCTTCCAGCGAGGCTTTCTTGATGCGTGCCACGCTCTTGAAATGTTTCAGCAGCGCTTCCTTACGCATTTTGCCTACGCCCTTGATGCCGTCCAGTGCCGAGGCAATCTGGCTTTTGCTCCGCTTGTCGCGGTGGAAAGTGATGGCAAAGCGGTGGACTTCATTCTGTATGTTTTCCAATAAGTGGAAGAGGGGAGTCCCCTGCTTGAGCCCGATGTTTCTGGGTGGAAAGCCGAAGAGAATTTCCGAAGTGCGGTGCTTGTTGTCTTTGGCAAGTCCGGCTATCGGGATATGCAGACTGAGTTCGTCTTCGATGACTTGGCGCACCACTTCCATCTGTCCTTTGCCGCCATCGGTTAGAATCAGGTCGGGCAATTCTCCTTGCTCTTCCAGAATGCGTGTGTAGCGGCGGCGTACCACTTCTTGCATCGAAGCATAATCATCGGGACCTACTACTGTCTTGATGATGTATTTTCGGTAGTCCTGTTTGCTGGGGCGTCCTTTCTTGAATACCACGCAAGCCGCTACGGCATCCGCTCCCTGGATGTTGGAATTGTCGAAGCATTCGATGTGCAGGGGCATCTTGTCCATGTGCAGTTGTTCCTGGATTTCCTTTAGCAGACGGACACTGCGTTGTTCGGGATTCAATTTTTCGGCTTGCTTCAGCCGGTCTACTTTGTATTGCTTTACGTTGAGGATGGACAACTCCAGCAGATGCTTCTTGTCGCCCCGCTGGGGAATGGTGAAAGTTACGTCTTCCATTTCCAAATCTAACTCAAACGGCACGATGATTTCTTTCGACTGGCTTTTGTAGCGTTCGCGCATTTCTACGATGCCCATCTCCAGCAGTTCTTCTTTTGTTTCCTCCAGCCGCTTTTTGTATTCGAACGTGAAGGCTTGGTTGATACACCCGTTGGTGATGTGCAGATAGTTGATGTAGGCGGATTGCTCGTCGTCTTCGATGGAAAAGACATCGATGTTGTGCAGCACCGAACTTACCACTTCGCTTTTCGACCGGTAATTCTCAATCAGCTCGTATTTCTCTTTGATGAGCTGTGCTTCTTCAAACCGCATTTCATCGGCAAGCCGCATCATTTCCTGCATCATCCCTTGGCTCACTTTTTGCGTGTTTCCCTTTAGCAGTTCTTTAATGGATGCAATGTTTGCCATATATTCTTCGTGCGATTGCGCTCCTATGCAGGGACCTTTGCAATTCTTGATGTGATATTCCAGGCAGACCCTGAATTTGCCCGCCTGAATGTTTTCGGGTGTGAGAGCCAGGTGGCAAGTACGGAGAGGGTACAGTCTCTTGATAAGGTCGAGCATGGCTTGCATGGAAGGGAAATGGGTATAAGGTCCGAAGTAGGTGGAACCGTCGCGCACAATCTTCCGTGTCTTGAACACACGCGGAAAGTATTCGTTGCTTACGCAAATGGAAGGATAGCTTTTGTCATCTTTCAGCAAGACGTTGTAGCGGGGCTTGTATTTCTTGATAAGGTTGTTTTCGAGCAGGAGCGCATCTTCTTCCGTGTTTACCACGATGTAGCGTATGTCGGCTATCCTGCTCACCAGAATACGGGTTTTTGCCGAGTGGTGGTCTTTCGAAAAATACGAGTAGACACGGCGCTTCAGGTTCTTTGCCTTCCCCACATAGATGATGGTTCCCTCTGCATTCAGGTATTGGTAGATGCCCGGGCTGGTTGGCAGGTTCATTACGATTCCCCGCAAGTATTCGTTGGTCTTCAGTTCTTCCATTTTCGTAGTTCGTTTGAGGTGACTAGTTGACTAGGTACTAGGTACTAGGTCTTAGATACTAAAGCTTTCTTCGCCACATCAATGGAGGTATTAAAACCTAGTCCCTAGTACCTGGTTAACTAGTCCCTGCTGATTATAATTGCAAGAGGGTAGTCACTTCCACGTCTTCGGGGAATGCCTTACGCCCGTTCAGCCCTTTCAGCTCAATGACGAAGTTGATGTAGGCTTGCTTGGCTCCGCATTTCTTAACCAGCCGATGAGTAGCCGCCATGGTGCCTCCCGTGGCGAGCAGGTCATCGTGAAGAAGCACTACATCGTTTTCATCGATGGCATCGCGATGGATTTGGATGGTATCGGTTCCGTATTCTTTGGCGTAGGTCTCTTCGATGACTTCGGCGGGAAGCTTGCCCGGCTTGCGTGCCATGATGAAACCGGCGCCTAACCGTGCCGCCAAGGCTCCGCCAAGAATAAAGCCTCTCGACTCGATGCCTACTACTTTGGTGATGCCTTTGTCCTTGTACATCTCGTACAATTCGTCGATGAGCCCTTGCAGGCACTCCGCATTTTTAAAGAGCGTGGTTACGTCGTAGAACAAGATTCCCGGCTTGGGGAAGTCTGGGATTTCTCTTAGATTTTTTCTTAATGTTTCTTTGTTCATAGCCAGTGTTTTATGATTGTTTCTTAAACTTGTTGTTTCACGTGAAACATTGTGCTTTACCTGCCCAGCAGGACAAGGAGCACGTTGATGTCGCTGGGCGAGATGCCCGGTATGCGGCTTGCCTGTGCCAGCGTCTCGGGATCTATCTTGATAAGCTTCTGACGTGCTTCGGTGGAGAGCGAGTTCAGGTTGGCATAGTCGAACCGTCCCTTTATCTTGATGCTTTCCAGCCGGTGTATCTTGTCGGCTATCATCCGTTCGCGGTCGATGTAGCCTTGGTATTTTATCAGCACCTCCGCGGCTTCGAGGGTTTCTTCTTTCCGGTCGGTCACTTTATCCAGTTCGGCTTGGAAGGCGGGGATGTGCGGCGCGATGTTTTCGATGGTGATTTGCGGACGGCTCAGCAAGTCGATTAACTTGCATCCGTGGGCAAGCCTTGCCGTGCCCAGACTCTCCAGCGTGTCGTTGATTTTATCAGCTTTGATGGAGTAGGTCTTGGCAAACTCTACCAGATGCTGTATCATTTCCCGCTTGCGGCAAAGCATGTCGTAGCGGTCGCGCTTGGCAAGGCCGAGGCGGTAAGCCCGTTCGGTAAGGCGCATGTCGGCATCGTCCTGACGGAGCAAGATGCGGTATTCGGCGCGTGAAGTGAACATGCGGTAAGGCTCGTCCACGCCTTTCGTCACAAGGTCGTCTATCAGCACGCCGATGTATGCCTCGTCCCTTCCCAATACGAACGGTTCGCTTCCGGTGCAGTTCTGGTGTGCGTTGATGCCGGCAATGATGCCTTGCCCGCCTGCCTCTTCGTATCCGGTAGTGCCGTTCACTTGTCCGGCGAAGAACAGGTTCTTGATGACCTTCGATTCCAGCGTATGCGTGAGCTGGGTGGGGTCGAAATAATCGTATTCGATGGCATAGCCCGGGCGGTAAGCCACTACGTTGCGGAAGCATGGTATCTTACGCAGGGCGGCAAACTGGATGTCCATCGGGAGCGAAGACGAGAAGCCGTTCAGGTAAAGCTCGTGGGTCGTTTCGCCTTCGGGTTCCAGGAAAAGCTGGTGTTGCGGCTTGTCGGGGAAGGTCACGATTTTGGTCTCGATGCTGGGGCAATAGCGCGGACCGATGCTTTGGATTTGCCCGTTGTAGAGAGGAGAGTCGGCAAGCCCGCTCCGCAATACGGCGTGTACTTCCTCGTTCGTATAACATGTCCAGCATTGCAATTGCTTCAGGTGGCGCGGTTCGTTCATGAACGAGAAGCTATGGAAATCGTTTTCCCCGTCTTGTGTCTCCATGAGCGAGAAGTCTACGCTCCGTGCGTCGATGCGTACGGGGGTACCTGTCTTCATCCGTCCGGCGGTAATGCCGTGCCGGGTGATGGATTCAGTCAGGTGATACGAAGCCGGTTCGGCGCACCGTCCTCCGGCGAGCATCTTGCGTCCGATGTGCATCAGCCCGTTCAGGAACGTGCCTGCGGTAAGGATGACACACCGTGCGTGGAAGGTGACACCCCAGCAGGTGACCACACCTTTCACTTCTCCGTCTTCCACGAGCAGTTCTTCTACTGTGTCTTGCCAGATATGCAGGTTGGGGATGTTTTCCAGTATCTCGCGCCAGGTCCAGATGAACTTCGCCCGGTCGCACTGGGCGCGGGGACTCCACATGGCAGGTCCTTTCGAGCGGTTGAGCATCCGGAACTGGATAGCGGTGCGGTCGGTCACGATTCCCATATAGCCTCCCAGTGCGTCAATTTCCCTTACGATTTGGCCTTTGGCGATTCCGCCCACGGCAGGGTTGCAGCTCATCTGGGCAATCTTGTTCATATCCATCGTAATGAGGCAGGTCTTCGAGCCAAGGTTGGCTGATGCCGCCGCAGCTTCGCATCCGGCATGTCCCGCCCCGATTACAATCACGTCGTAGTTAAAATCCATTCGTCTTTACATTTTAATATACGGCACAAAAATACGAAAAAAAGGTGGGTTAAGCTATGGAATAAGGGAAAAAGAGAAAGAGATTTACTTGCGTCGCCCGATGCATATAGTTGCTCGGTCCTTCGGATGCCAGTCCTCCCTAAATCCTAATAGGCAAGGACTGCAGTCCTATATATGCAAGGACTGGAGTCCTGATGTGTTAGGATTGCGGTCCTGACTGCATAGGACTGGAGAGTTGATTAATTGCATAGGTGGACATGGCTCTATGCGTTTGTATAAACACCACTCTCTGCGCTTTTGCATCTCTGTGTTCCATTAAGAGTGGTGTGTGATTAAAAGATGAACACAGAGGCACAGAGCCACGGAGAAATAAATAGAGAAAGGACAAAGAACGCCGAACCAAATCTTTTCTACGTGAGCTTTGTTCTCTCAAAAAATAGAACTCTGTGCCTTTGTGTCTCTGTGTTCCATTCTATTTTTCGCAAACCAATTTTGTTCTACTATATTGTGGTGAGTTTCATCTTTCCATCTCCGCCAGCAGGGCGAGTGCCTTGTTCTCGGCGGCTTCCATGATTTCGCGCTCACCCGGGCCCTTGTCGTTGATGCCGCACAGGTGCAGGATGCCGTGGATGATGACCCGGTGCAGCTCGGTTTCATACGGGGCATTGAATTGTTCGGCATTGGTGCGCACCGTGTCGAGGCTGATAAACAGGTCGCCCGCAATGCGGTTTCCTTCGGAATAGTCGAAGGTGATGATGTCGGTGTAATAATCGTGTTGCAGGTATTGGCGGTTCACCTCCAATATCTTCTCATCGGAGCAGAAGATGTAGGCTATTTCTCCCACCTTCTTCCCATACGTTTGGGCGACGGCTTTCACCCATTCTGTAGTCTCTCTTTTCTTGATGTGGGGCATTTCCACCCCCTCGGTCTGATACGTAATCATAGTTGGCTTGTTTAAGTTATCGTATTGAAACTCAGATTTTCGCCGATTAACGCGGATTTCTTATATGAAATAAACAGATAGTCATCTGTGAAAATTTGCGAAACTCTGCGTTTTATTAAATCAGAAGAATAAATAGCAAACGAATATCGCAGCAAGGATGCCTGCAAAGTCGGCAAGCAAGCCGCAAGGCACGGCATGGCGGGTCTTCGCTACACCCACGCTCCCGAAATACACCGCAAGGATGTAGAATGTGGTGTCGGTAGAGCCTTGGAAGATGCATGCCAATCGTCCTACGAACGAATCGGCTCCGTAGGTGCTCATGGCATCCACCATCAATCCGCGCGCCCCGCTTCCGCTCAACGGTTTCATCAGAGCCGTAGGAAGCGCGCCTACGAAATCGCTATCCAGCCCGCACATCTCTACCAGTGAGGCGATGCCTTGAGTCAAGTAATCCATACACCCCGAAGCACGGAACACGCCGATAGCCACCAGTATCGCCACCAGATACGGAATGATGCGCACGGCGGTGGTGAATCCCTCTTTCGCTCCTTCGATGAATGCATCGTACACATTCACTTTCTTGCGGATGCCCGCCAAGATGAAACCGATGATAATCACAAATAGGAAAACATTGGCAAAGGTGGTAGAGTAGAGGTCGATTTGGTCTTGCGACAAGGTGCTGAAGAACCAGATGATGCCTGTTATGAATGCGATTGCTCCTCCTAAAAAGAGCAGAATCGTGCGGTTCAAAAGGTTGATGCGCTGGTAAAGAGCCACGGCAATGATACCGGCAAGGGTGGAAATAAAGGTGGCGATGAGTATCGGCACGAATACATCGGTGGGTTGTGCCGCCCCCAGCTGGGCGCGGTAGACCATGATGCTGATAGGTATCAGGGTCAGTCCCGAAGTGTTTATCACCAGGAACATAATCATCGGGTTGGTGGCGGTATCTTTCTTCGGATTCAGTTCTTGCAAGCCTTCCATGGCTTTCAGTCCGAGGGGCGTGGCGGCATTGTCCAATCCCAACATATTGGCCGCCATGTTCATAAAGATGCTTCCCGTTACGGGATGCCCTTTGTGAATATCTGGAAAGAGTTTGGAAAACAAAGGGCTAAGCACGCGCGAGAAAAGGGCGATGACTCCGCCTTGCTCGCCAATGCGCATGATGCCCATCCAAAGTGCCAGCACACCGGTCAGCCCGAGGGAAATCTCGAATGCCGACTTGGAAGAGGCAAAGGTGGAGTTGATGATGTCGGGGAATACCTCCGCGTCACCAAAGAATACCAGCCGTATTGTGGCAACAATAAAAGCCAGCACAAAGAAAGCAATCCAGATGTAGTTCAGAACCATAGTCTTATTGTTTTGTCAAGTAAGCAGATGTCTTTATGAAACGCAGATTAGCGCAAATTTTCGCAGATTATTATTTCCCCTATCTGTGAGAATCTGCGTTAATCTGCGTTTTAAAGTTGGAAACATAAAGATTTGTGCCTCATTTTCTGTTATTAAAATTCTCCGCAAAAGTAAAGAATTAATTCCGAAAATGATAACTTTGCATTCATGAAATACATTCGATTCCGATATATTCGTTGGGCGGTACTGGCTCTGCTTCTGATAGGTGTGTGGATGTTCCGCTGGATACCCGGTGCCGGAGAATGGTACGCACGGGAGGTATATCCTGGGCTTTCCGTTTGCCTTTCGGGTGTGGCTTCGGTAGTTCCGTTCTCGCTTTGCGAAGTGACGGTTATCGGGATTGGAGGCTTCCTGCTGGTTTATCCTTTTGTGGCACGGCGGAAGAAACGGAGCGGATGGCACATCTTAGGGCGTGAAGTGGAAGTGTTGGTGTGGGTTTACGTCTGGTTCTATTGGGGCTGGGGCATGAATTACTTCCGGAATGATTTCTTTTCCCGTTCGGGCGTAGCGCGTGTTTCGTATGAAGAGGCACGGTTTCATCGTTTTCTCGAAGCCTATACCGATAGCTTGAATGCCACGTATGGTGTGCAGATGTCCTTGTCTGAAACCGGAATGCAAAACGAAGTGAAACGGATATACCGGCATGTGCCGGAGCGGTTCGGGCTGACCGTTCCGAAAGACTTTCAGCATCCGAAACGGTCTTTGGTAAATGGTTTGTATTCGAAAGTCGGCGTACTGGGCTATATGGGACCTTTCTTCGATGAGTCGCACGTCAATCACGAATTGCTTCCGGTGCAATATCCGTTTACATACGCGCACGAATTATCCCATTTATTAGGTGTAAGTAGCGAGGCGGAAGCCAACTTCTGGGCATATCAGGTCTGCATCCGCTCCGCAAATAGGTACGTGCGCTATTGCGGATACTTCGGTTTGCTACCTTATATATATAGGGACGCTTATCGGATATTGGGCGAAACCGGCTGTAAAGAATGGGCAGACCATATCCGTCCTGATATTATGCGGGAACTCCGCGCGAAAGAAATTTATTGGGGAGAACGGTATAGCCCGTGGATAGGTGCGGTACAGGATGCTGTCTATAACTGGTACCTGAAAGGAAACCGTATCCCGTCGGGGACGAAGAATTATGGTGAGGTGACAGGCATGATTCTTGCTTTGCCCGAAAACTGGTGGTGATTGGACGCTTCGAGAGTTTAGAATTTGTGTACAAGGGGAAAGGTTGCATCCGTTTTCGCGATTCTCGGAAATTGGAAAATGTGTGCTGTGTGGGCTGAATGCTTTCGTTATGTCGTTTTTGTCTGTATGGTATTTGTTTTATGCTTTCTTTTTGATGTTGTTTGTGCTTATACGGAATCATTTTGCTTTTTCGGTTTGTCTCGTATTCTCCTGCATTTTAGAAAAACTATTCCTTTGTATCTCTGATTTCGGATAAAAATGTGTATATTTACGCCCTGAAATACATACTTTAACGAACAGATGGCCATTATCATTAAGAAAGTAAGCTCGAAAAAAGAGCTGAAGACCTTTATTCGCTTCAATTACGAATTATACAAGGGAAACCCTTATTCCGTTCCCGATTTGTACGATGATATGTTGAACACCTTTAACCCGAAGAAGAATGCGGCGTTCGAGTTTTGCGAAGCCGATTACTTCCTTGCCTATAAGAATGATAGGGTCGTAGGGCGAGTGGCGGCGATAATCAACCATCGTGCTAACGATACGTGGCAGAAGAAAGAAGTGCGCTTCGGATGGATAGACTTCATCGATGATGAAGAAGTATCAGAAGCATTGCTTGATACTGTGGCACAATGGGGGAAAGAACGAGGAATGAAATCCATCGTAGGTCCGCTGGGCTTTACTGATATGGATGCAGAAGGAATGCTGATTGATGGGTTCGACCAGCTGGGGACAATGTCTACCATCTATAATTATCCCTATTATCAGAAACACATGGAAAAGTTGGGTTTCGAGAAGGATGCCGACTGGGTGGAATTTAAGATGAAAGTGCCCGAAGCCATTCCTGAAAAGTTTGTGCGTATTTCAGAAATCATACTTCAGAAGTATAAGCTGAAGATAAAGAAGTTGAAACGGAAGGAAATAAAGGAAAAGAATTACGGGCAACGCATTTTTGACCTGATAAATGAGGCATACGCTCCACTGTATGGCTATTCGAAGATGACGCAAGGTCAGATCGACCAATATATTAAGATGTATTTGCCGCTGATAGACCTGCGTATGGTGTCGATTATCGAAGACGAGGAAGGAAATCTGATAGCCGTAGGTATTTCGATGCCTTCGCTGTCTGAAGCTTTGCAGAAAGCGAAAGGGAAGATGCTGCCTTTCGGATGGTATCACTTGCTCAAGGCATTGTTCATCAAGAAACCGAAGATACTGGACCTCTTGCTGGTGGGAGTGAAGCCGGAGTATCAAAGCAAAGGCGTGAATGCTTTGTTGTTTTATGACTTGATACCGGTGTACCAGCAGTTAGGGTTTGAATACGGTGAAAGCAATCCCGAACTGGAAGACAACAAGAAAGTCCAGTCGCAATGGAGTGTATTCAATCCCGAACAACATAAGCGCCGCAGGGCTTACAGGAAGATGTTGTAATTCATTTAAGTTGACAAGGTGACGAGTGGACAAGGCGACAAGGTTCTAAATAGTATCGCATAAGATTTTAAAACCTTGTCAACTTGTTACCTTGTCAACTGACTAAAAACTTTAAACCATGGCAGAAGAGAACGAATCGATACAACCGACCGTTTCTTATACGGAGGAGAATATCCGTCACCTGAGCGATATGGAGCACGTGCGCACTCGTCCCGGTATGTATATCGGACGTTTGGGCGATGGTTCGCAGGCCGAGGACGGTATCTATGTCTTGCTGAAAGAAGTGATAGACAATAGCATTGACGAGTTCAAGATGGGAGCTGGAAAGCGCATCGACATCCAACTGGAAGACAACCTGCGTGTATCTGTCCGCGATTATGGACGAGGCATTCCGTTGGGTAGTCTGGTCGATGCCGTGTCGATGTTGAATACCGGAGGTAAATACGACACGAAGGCATTCAAGAAGAGTGTCGGACTGAACGGAGTCGGTGCCAAGGCGGTCAATGCGTTAAGTTCCCGCTTTGTTGCACGAAGCGTGCGCGACGGACAGATGCGTGAGGCCGTATTCGAACGGGGAGAACTGAAAAGTGACAGGACTGGAGATACAGATGAAGAGAACGGAACATTCATTTTCTTCGAACCCGACCATACGTTATTTCTGAATTATCATTTCCGTCCTGAGTTTATCGAGACGATGCTCCGCAATTATACCTATCTTAATACAGGGCTTTCCATTTATTATAACGGAAGGCGTATCGTGAGCCGGAATGGATTGGAGGATTTGCTGAACGATAATATGACCACTTCGGGGTTGTATCCGATTGTGCACCTGAAAGGAGAGGACATAGAGATTGCCTTTACGCATACCGCTCAATACGGTGAGGAATATTATTCGTTTGTCAACGGCCAGCATACCACGCAAGGAGGTACTCATCAGAGCGCGTTCAAGGAACACCTTGCCCGTACCATCAAGGAATTTTACGGCAAGAATCTGGAATACCAGGATATCCGTAATGGATTGGTGGCGGCAATTGCCATCAATGTGATTGAACCGACGTTCGAAAGTCAAACCAAAATCAAGTTAGGTTCGTTGGTGATGGCTCCCGAGAAAGATTCGGACGGGAATCCATATCCCCTTTCAGGCATTAGTGTCAATAAGTTCGTGGGCGACTTTATCAAGGAGAATGTAGACAATTACTTGCATAAGCATGCTGATGTGGCGGATGTGATGCTGCAGAAGATTCAAGAGTCGGAAAAAGAGCGGAAGGCAATAGCCGGCGTGACCAAGATAGCCCGCGAACGGGCAAAGAAAGCCAACCTGCATAACCGCAAGTTGCGCGATTGCCGGGTGCATCTGAACGACCAGAAAGCACCGAAAGAAGAAGAAAATGACCCACGTCTGGAAAGTTCCATTTTCATTACCGAGGGAGATTCGGCAAGCGGTTCTATTACGAAGAGCCGTGATGTCAATACACAGGCTGTCTTCAGCTTGCGTGGAAAGCCGCTTAATTCATTCGGGCTGACTAAGAAAGTGGTCTACGAAAACGAGGAGTTCAATTTGCTTCAGGCGGCTTTGAACATCGAAGACGGGCTGGACGGTCTCCGGTATAATAAGGTAATTGTAGCTACCGATGCCGATGTAGATGGCATGCACATCCGTCTGCTGATGATTACGTTCTTCCTCCAGTTTTTCCCCGATCTGATAAAGAAAGGACATGTATATATTCTCCAGACTCCCTTGTTCCGCGTACGGAACCGGAAGAAAGGTGTATACGAAACGATTTATTGCTATTCGGAAGAAGAAAGACTGGCTGCGATCGAGAAACTTGGTCCGAATCCGGAAATCACCCGGTTCAAAGGTTTGGGAGAAATCTCGCCCGATGAGTTCCGGAATTTTATCGGCAAGGATATGCGTCTGGAACAGGTTTCTCTTCGTAAGACCGATGCCGTAGGTGAATTGCTGGAATTTTATATGGGAAAGAATACGATGGAACGTCAGAACTTCATCATCAACAACCTGGTGGTGGAGGAAGATTTGATTCAGTAATAATGAATGGTTGATAATGAAGAAGCGTGCAATATTTCCAGGGACATTCGATCCCTTTACCATCGGGCATTATTCGGTAGTGAAACGTGCCTTGACCTTTATGGACGAAATCATCATCGGTATCGGCGTGAACGAGAAGAAGCGGACGTATTTCCCTACCGATAAGCGTGTGCGGATGATTGAGAAGCTGTATGCCGGTAACCCACGTGTGAGTGTAGAGGCATACGATGGATTGACGGTAGACTTTGCCCGTATGCGCGATGCCAAGTTCATTATCCGTGGCATCCGTACGGTACACGATTTCGAGTACGAAGAAACCATAGCCGACATCAACCGCAAATTGTCGGGAGTGGAAACCATCTTGCTCTTTACCGAGCCCGAACTGACCGCAATCAGTTCCACCATCGTGCGCGAACTGTTGCATTATGGCAAGGATGTCACACCGTTCTTGCCGGCAGAACTTGATATTAATGAAGAATGAAGATTATGATGAAATACCGTTGCTTGATAACATGGCTTTGTGTGCTGTTTGCACTTTCAGCAGGTGCACAGAGCAACAAACTTTTAAATTCCCCTTCCCGTAAATTACAGTTGGCAGAGTTTGCCATAGCCAATCTGTATGTAGACGAAGTGAATGAAGGAAAACTGGTAGAAGATGCAATTGTCAGCATGCTGAAAGAACTCGACCCTCATTCTACATATTCCAATCCCGAAGAGGTGCGAGAATTGAATGAACCCTTACAAGGTAATTTCGATGGCATCGGCATTCAGTTCAATATGGCTACCGATACTTTGTTTGTTATTCAGCCAGTGTCGGGAGGTCCTTCTGAAAAGGTCGGTATTTTGGCGGGCGACCGTATCATCGAAGTCAATGATACAGTGATAGCCGGTGTAAAGATGAGTACAGATGATGTGATGCGCCGTTTACGCGGCAAACGTGGAACAAAGGTGAATGTGAAGGTGATGCGCCGTGGAGTGAAAGAGTTGCTTCCGTTTACCATTACGCGCGACAAGATTCCTGTCTATAGTCTGGATGCTTCGTATATGGTGAACGACCGTATCGGCTATATCCGTATCAACCGCTTCGGAGCTACTACGGGCAAAGAGTTTGTAGATGCTTTGCATCGCCTGCAGAAAATGGGTATGAAAGACTTGATTCTCGACTTGCAGGGCAATGGTGGAGGATACTTGAATGCTGCCATAGAGGTCGTAAATCAATTTTTGGGCAAGAAACAACTGATTGTATATACCGAAGGGCGCCGTAATCCGCGTGCCGAATTTGATGCTGAAGGAAACGGAGATTTCCTCGACGGACGGCTGGCGGTATTGGTGGATGAATTTTCGGCTTCAGCAAGCGAGATTGTTACCGGCGCCATACAGGATTGGGACAGAGGAGTCGTGGTTGGTCGCCGTACATTTGGCAAAGGATTGGTGCAGCGTCCCATTGACTTGCCCGATGGTTCGATGATTCGTCTTACTGTGGCTCGTTATTATACACCTTCGGGACGTTGTATCCAGAAACCTTATGAAAGTATCGAACAGTATAACCGTGACTTGATAGACCGTTACAACCGTGGTGAAATGCTGAGTGCTGACAGTATTCATTTTCCCGATTCGTTGAAATATAAGACTTTGCGCCTGGAGCGTACGGTTTATGGTGGCGGAGGTATTATGCCCGATTATTTTGTGCCGGTGGATACCACGATGTATACTGATTATTACCTGGCTTTGCGCGATAAAGGAGCCATTGTGCAGCAAAATTTGAAATGGGTGGATGCTCGTCGGACAGAATGGTTGAAGAAGTATAAAGACTTCCGTCATTTTGACCGTGAGTTTGAAGTTACTCCCGAAATGCTGGACGAGTTGAAAGCTTTGGGAGAGACATTGGGAGTTGTTTATAAGGAGAAAGAATATCAGTTGGCGATGCCTCTTATCAAAGCCCAGCTGAAAGCCCTTATCGCCCGCGACCTTTGGGATATGAATGAATATTTCCAGGTTATCAATCGTTTGAGTGACAGTATGAATAAGGCTATCGAATTGCTGGAAAGACCTGAAGAAGAGTTCTTGAAGCGTGGAACTTCTTCAGGCAGCTATTGATGGTGGCATGATGTGACAACGGGGTTGTCTTACATCATGCTCACCATGGATTGGCATTTGTTTGCTTATTTCTTCAGTTCCGGGTAACTGATACGGGTGTGGTACATCGTTTTCAGTTTTTCTTTGAATACGCTTTTCACCGTGGCAATGTCTTTGAAGGTGATGGGGCATTCTTTGAAGTTACCATCCTGTACCTGGCTGTCAATGATTTTGTCTACCAGGTTCGAGATGCTTTCCTCGGTGTATTCAGGCAGGCTGCGCGAGGCAGCTTCTACCGAGTCTGCCATCATCATAATCGCCTGTTCCTTGGTGAAAGGGTTCGGACCCGGATAGCGGAATGCTTCCTTATCTACTTCTTCATCGGGATGTTCGTTCTGGTACGAGATGTAAAAATATTTGGTTAATCCTTTTCCATGATGGGTGCGGATGAAGTCTTTGATGACCTCGGGCAGGTTGTTCTTTTCTGCAAGTTTCACGCCGTCGGTTACATGGCTGATTACAATTTGGGCACTTTGTTTGTAACTTAGCTGGTCGTGTGGATTCACGCCCGACTGGTTCTCGGTGAAGAAGGCAGGATTCAGCATTTTGCCGATATCGTGGTACATTGCTCCGGTACGCACCAGTTGGCTGTTGGCTTCGATACGGTTGGCAGCTGCGGCGCAGAGGTTGGCCACCTGCAAGGAGTGGTTGAATGTACCGGGAGCTACTTCCGACATTTCACGCATCAGTTTGTTGTTGATGTTCGAGAGTTCCACTAGTGTGACGTTGGATGTAAACCCGAAAGTCTTTTCGAGGATGAACAGCAACGGATAGGTAAACAGCAGCAATATGCCGTTGATGATGAAATTGATGTAGATATTCGTGTTCAGTTGCGAAACGTCGTTGACATGGATCAGGTCGAGCGCGAAATATAATACTGAATAGGCAACGACAACAATCAGGGCACTGCGTAATAACTGTGAGCGTTGCGACAGTTCGCGCAGGCTATAAATACTTGCCATGCCTGCGATGGTCTGCAGCAAGATGAATTCGTGCGGCGTACGCAGGCAGATGGAGCAAAGCAATATAGACAGGATGTGTGCCATGAATGCTGTGCGCGAGTCGAGAAAGATGCGTACAATCATCGGCAGCATTGTGAATGGTACGATGTACACGCTCATAAACGGATGTGATACCATCAGTGATGAGATGACAGGGAAGAAGATAATCAGGAAGAACAGGATGCTAAGGCTTCCTTTCTTGTCGTAATAATCGCGGCGGAACAGGGCGAGGTATATCATAAAGCATCCGATGAGAATGGATACAAACAGGATTTGCCCGAATAGGGTCAGGCGTTTTTCGGTAGTGGTTTCGTTCCGTTTGTCCCATTCCCGTTGCAGGGATTTCAAGATGTTATAGGTCTGCTGGTTGATGATTTCACCCCGGTCGATGATTTTCTGTCCGTTCATTACGAAGCCTTTGGCGAATGATACTCCTGAGAGCAAGTCTTTTTTTGCCGTTTCCGATTTGTTGGCATCGTAAATAAGGTTTACGGTCAGGTAATTGTTCAGGTTGCATCGTTGCAGCAGGGTCTTGCTGAAGTGTACGGTGTCCGAATTGACCAGTGCTTCATAAGCCCGTTTCGTACTGTAGATTTCGCTGATGCTTTGCAGGATGGAAGTGTTCTGGTAGACAATCTGTATGCTCAGGATACTGTCTTTGTGCAGACGCGCCAGTTGTTCGACAGGCATGATTCCTTTCCGATAGATTTCCTTCAGTTTTTGTTCGATGTAATGTGGATACGTGGGGTCGGGGATGATTTGCCGGAGTTTTCTGTTGTAGTCTTCCTTGAACTGGCTGATAATCCGTTCACCCATGGTTTCCGACAACTGGAAGTAGGGGTGGTAGCTTCTCATAATGCTGTCCTGTTCGCGTTGCACTTCGTCTTCTCCCTTGTAGATGGGAAAGTCGAACGAGGCTTGGAGCAGGCCGTATTTCCACGGTTTATTGATGTCAAACTGATAGTTGAATTGTCCTTCCCGCGGCAGGAAGTATACGATAATGGCCACTGCAGCAAGGAAGATGCCGCATTTATAGAAGAACTTCTTATATGAGAACTGTCTTTCGGTTTGGAAACTTTTCATAAGATTCGGATATTTTGCCTGCAAAATAAGAAAAAAACGGGAAAAATACCTTAATTTTGCGCTGTATTTTTTAGATAAAATCACTATGGCAGAAAGAAAAGTTAGAGTTCGTTTCGCTCCCAGCCCTACGGGAGCGTTACACATCGGTGGTGTGCGCACTGCCTTATACAACTATCTGTTCGCCCGTCAGCACGGGGGGGACTTGGTTTTCCGAATCGAGGATACCGACTCGAACCGCTTCGTTCCGGGAGCGGAAGAATACATACTCGAATCGTTCAAATGGCTGGGTATCCAGTTTGACGAAGGGGTCAGTTTCGGAGGAAATTATGGACCTTACCGTCAGTCGGAGCGTCGCGACATCTATAAGAAATATGTGAAAGTGTTGCTCGACAGTGGAAAAGCCTACATTGCTTTTGACACGCCCGAAGAACTGGATGCCAAACGAAAGGAAATACCTAACTTCCAGTATGATGCCTCTACACGTATGTCGATGCGTAATTCGCTGACGATGCCGCAAGAGGAAGTAGACCGTCTTGTTGCCGAAGGAAAACAGTATGTGGTTCGTTTCAAAATTGAACCCGATGAAGATGTGCACGTGGACGATCTCATTCGCGGCGATGTGAAAATCAACTCTTCTATTCTGGATGACAAGGTTCTGTATAAATCGGCAGACGAACTGCCTACGTATCACCTGGCAAATATTGTCGATGACCATTTGATGGAAATTTCCCATGTTATCCGTGGTGAGGAATGGCTGCCTTCGGCTCCCTTGCACGTCTTGCTTTACCGTGCTTTTGGTTGGGAAGATACGATGCCCCGTTTTGCACATCTGCCCTTGTTGCTGAAACCCGAAGGCAATGGAAAATTGAGTAAGCGTGACGGCGACCGTCTTGGTTTTCCTGTGTTCCCACTGGAATGGCATGATCCCAAGACTGGTGAAGTGTCATCGGGATACCGTGAATCGGGATATTTGCCCGAAGCGGTCATTAACTTCCTTGCCTTGTTGGGTTGGAATCCGGGTAATGACCAGGAATTGATGTCGATGGACGAACTGGTGAATCTTTTCGACTTGAACCACTGTAGCAAGGCGGGGGCTAAATTCGATTACAAGAAAGGCATCTGGTTCAATCATGAATATATTCTGCGCAAGAGTGACGAGGAGATTGCTGCCCTGTTCAAACCTGTGCTGGAAGCGCATGGAGTGGCAGTGCACGATTATACCGATAGTTATCTGACAAAGGTCGTTTCACTGGTGAAAGGCCGTGTCAATTTTGTGAAAGAACTTTGGGAGCAGGCACGCTTTTTCTTCGTGGCTCCTGAAACCTATGCCGAGAAAGATGTGAAGAAACGCTGGAATGCCGATACGCCCCGTATTATGGACGAGCTGGCCGGTGTGCTGGAAGGTATCGGTGATTTCACTTCGAAACCGTCGGAAGACATTGTGATAGCCTGGATTACAGAGAAGGGATATCACTTGGGCAATGTGATGAATGCTTTCCGTCTTGCCGTGGTAGGCGAATGCAAGGGACCGCATATGTTCGACATTACCGAACTGCTGGGCAAGGAAGAGACTATCAGGCGTATGCGCCGTGCGGTGGAGGTGCTTAAATAACCGGTGTGATGATATACAATTTTGCAATCTGCCTGTTCGTAGGGGCAGTCCGTCTGATTGCGCTGTTCAATAAGAAAGTGGCGCGGATGGTAAAGGGTGAGCGTGAAGCTTTCGATGTGCTGGCACGGAAAATTGATCCGCAGGCGAAGTACATCTGGTTTCATGCCGCCTCATTGGGTGAATTCGAGCAAGGACGCCCGTTGATAGAGCTTATCCGCCGGAATTATCCTCAATACAAAATCTTGCAGACGTTTTTCTCGCCTTCGGGCTACGAGGTGCGCAAGGATTACCGGGGTGCCGATGTGGTGTGCTACTTACCGCTTGATACGCCGCGCAATGTGCGCCGTTTTCTCGATGCAGCACATCCTTGCGCCGCATTTTTCATCAAGTATGAGTTTTGGAAAAACTATCTTGGTGCGCTTCATCGTCGTGGGGTGCCGGTCTACAGCGTCAGTTCCATCTTCCGTCCGCAGCAAGTGTTCTTTCGGTGGTACGGTGTAGCATATCGGGACGTGCTGAAATGTTTTACCCATCTCTTTGTGCAGAATGAAGAGTCTGTGCGCCTGCTTGCAGGGATAGGTGTCACCGCTACCACCATTGTGGGTGATACACGATTCGACCGCGTGCTGGACATCTGCCGTCAGGCGAAAGAACTTCCGTTGGTAGAAGCATTCAAGGGCAGCAATCGCTATACGCTGGTGGCTGGCAGTTCGTGGG
Source organism: Bacteroides sp. An269 (assembly GCF_002159755.1). Taxonomy (NCBI): domain Bacteria; kingdom Pseudomonadati; phylum Bacteroidota; class Bacteroidia; order Bacteroidales; family Bacteroidaceae; genus Bacteroides; species Bacteroides sp. An269. The sequence goes on along the minus strand of NZ_NFJG01000031.1, from coordinate 11,045 downwards.
CACCCGATGAGGATATTTTCATTCCCTATTTCAATGCCCATCCGGAGATGAAGCTTATCATTGCTCCCCACGTCATTGATGAAAACCATCTGTCCGAAATCGAAAGCAAGCTGCACCGCACTGCGGTGCGTTACACGCAGGCGACGCCAGAGAACGTGTGCCGTGCAGACTGTCTTATCATAGACTGTTTCGGACTGCTTTCGTCTATCTATCGGTATGGCGAGGTGGCATACATTGGCGGTGGTTTCGGCGTGAGCATACATAATACGCTCGAAGCGGCTGTTTATGGCATCCCTGTTGTTTTCGGACCTAACAACCAGAAATTCCTTGAAGCTCAGGGATTGAAAGCCTGCCATGGCGGTTTTGAGATAACCGATGCTACCGGTTTCGAAACCCTGATGGATCGCTTCCTGTCCGATGAAGCCTTTCTTTCTGCTTCGGGTAAGGCGGCAGGCGATTATGTAAAAGACAACGCCGGTGCGCTGGACAAAATAATGGATATCGTCCGTTTGTGACGTGTCTTTCTTTTATCATTCGGGAAGAGGCTGTCTTTAAATGAAAGTTGTTTTTCATTTAGAGACAGCCTCTTTTGTTTATCTGTTTGAAACCTCACATCCCGAACCGCGACGTATCCACCTCTTTCGCCTCCTTCTTCTTATACCCGCCGAAGCGGTAGCTGAACGAGACGGTGAGGCTGCGGGCGTAGTTCTTTACCCGCATATCGAAGTGCTGGGTGCCGTTGCGCGACTCGATGTCGAGGTGGTTCATCCCGTTGAAGAGGTCGGTGCCTTTCAGTTGGAGCATCGCTTTGTCGCCGGCGAAGGTGTAGCGCAGGGCGGCATCCACATAGCCCACGGCACCGAGGCGGTAACTGCCCTGTATGGCTCCTGTCTGCCCGAAGGCGGAGATTTCCAGACGGATATTGGGGCGGCTGCTCAGGGTGAAGGTGTTGGTCCACTGCCCGATGCCTGCCCACCGCTTGTTGTCGAAGGGAGCGTCGTAGTAGCGGCTCGCCTTGTCGTGCTTCAGCTGGGCGTTCAGCGTCAGCTGGCTGTCCCACCACGTGCCTACGCGGAAGGGGACGACGGCGGTGAACGTGAGCAGCTGCAGGTAGTCCCAGTTCTGGTAATTATAAATGGCACGCAGCTCGTTCGAGTCCAGGTATGCCATCTGCATAAAGTAGTCGGGCACGTAGCTGTATTCCGCCTGCACGATGTACTTGCTCTTCCAGATGTAGGTCAGCGTGGCGGTATAGTCGGTGTAGGGGTGCAGGCTGGCGTTGCCTTCTATCACCTGATAGCCGTTCAGGTAGCTGGTGCTGCCGCTCAGCGTCCAGTAGTCGGGATAGGTCTTGTCCGAGCTGAACGAAAGCTGGAAGATGTGTGCCGCCGAAGGCATGTAGTTCAGCGAGAGGGTGGGGTAGACCGCCCATTTCCGGTAGTCCGCCATTTTATAGTATTCCACTGCTGCCGACGCGCTGAGGTTCCATTGCGGACTGAACGCCTTGTCGAATCCGGCATAGACGTTGTAGGTATATTCGTCGATGCGGCTTTCGCTGTCCATGCCGCTCATCTCGGGTAGGTCGTAGCGTTGCGAGTTGCGGTTGTTCACGTAGGTGAACGCCATGCCGTAGTTCAGCGTCCAGCCCTTTGCGAGCGAATGGCTTTGGTCGGCATACACTTTCCAGCGTCCGATGCGCTGGCGCGAGTCGCTGCGGAAGGCGGACGGCTCGGTTTCGGTATCGGTGAAGTCTTGCGTGCTCTCGTCTTCGTAATACGTGTAGTCGGCGCCTGCGCTCAGCCCGAAGCCGGAGGTATAGTTCAGCGCGGCGTTATGCAGCTGCGTATCGCTCCGCTTGCCGTTGTGCGAGTCCGTCACGTTGCCCCATGCGTCTGCCGTCGATTTCCCGTCGGGCTTGAGGCTTCCGGTATAGCTGAGGCTGAGGCGGTCGTCCTCCGTGGGCTTGTAGGTGGCGGCGGCGCGGAAGGTATGGGGCAGGCTCCGTCCGCTGTCATCTTCAGACAGGCGGATGTCGTGCGTCTCTCCGTCTGCGGTGTGCAGGGCGCGGAAGTCCATTCCTTGCCGGTAATAATAGTCGCTCAGGTGGTACATCGCGTCCACGTCCCATCGCGGCGAGAGCCACGCCAGCGTCACGCCCCCGTTGCCTCCGGCTTCGTCCTTCTGCACATAACTGCCGTTTACCTCGCCCTGCAGGCCTCCCTCGCCAGCCTTGTAACCTTTCAGCACGAGGTTGACCGCCGCGCCGCGCACGTGGTATTGGGGCGGCGCGCTATACATCACCTCCGCCCGTTCCACGCGCGAGGCAGGCGTTGCCTTCAGCAGGGCGATGACTTGCTCGGCGCTCATGGATGAAGGCTTGCCGTTGAGCACGATGCCCAGGCTTCCGCTTCCGGCAAGGGCAGGTACGCCGTCCTTCTCCACCACGCCCGGCAGCTGCAGCAAGGCTTCGTAGGCATTGGTCACGAGGCGGCTGGCGGCGATTTGCGCCACGTCGTAAGTCAGGCGGCTGCCCTCCACCTTCACCAGCGGACGCTCGCCGCGCACCGTCACCTCGTCCAGCGCATAGTCGCGCGGCGTCAGCACGAGGGTATCCGCGTCTGTCCCGCTCCCTTCGCGGATGCAGGTATTATAAATAAGGTGTTCCACGATGAGGCGGTACCTCTCGGGACGCTGCCCGAAGCGGAACACGCCCAAGCTGTCGGTCAGGGTCGCGTCGATATAGGTAGAGTCGGCGGTTTGCAGCACCACCGTAGCGGCTTCCACGGGCTGCCGGTCGGCATCGGTCACCGTCCCCGTCAGGCTTTGGGCGGAGAGTGTAGCCGTACCCGCTCCGCACATCAGCAAGAAAAAGAATGTTTTCATGTCGTTCTGTCGTTTTTGATTGATGCCGCAAAGGTAAATAGCCGCCTCCGCATCGGTGGTTAACGCAAGGTTAACGTAACGTTAACGGGAACTTTTTTCACCACAGATTACACAGATTAAGATAATTAATTTTTCTAATCCGTGTAATCTGTGGTGAAAAAATACCGCATAAGAGTGGGGAGTGGAAAATCTTTATAAAAGTTGTATCAACGTACAACTTTTACTACTTTTACAGCATGAAACAAAAGGAGACAAGCAACGAAATCTATGACATCAGCGCATTGCTTGATGAAGAATTGGGAAAAGAGGGAACGCCCGAACGGGAGAGAAACCGTGAAAAAGCATGGGAGGAATACAACGCACAGATTCTAATGGACGCCCGAAAGAATGCCCACCTTACGCAGGCGGAACTGGCACGGCGCATCGGTGCGGACAAAAGCTACATTTCAAGGATAGAACAGGGACTGACCGTTCCTACCGTCGCCACACTTTACAAGATAGCCGCCGCAATGGGAATGACGGTAGAATTGCGCCCAATCTGACAATCATAAATCACGGTAGGGGCGAGGTCCGCTCGCCCGAAGACATCCGCTGTAGATGCATTCGGGCGGGCAGACCCCGTCCCTACAATTTGTCACACAATCGGCTTGACCACCTCAACCCTCATTCCCAGGGCGTGCATTATCCGGTAGAAAGTGGCGACACTGGGGGTTATCACTCCTTTCTCAATCCGTGAGATGTACGATTTTGTCACGCTGAGGCGGTCGGCAAGCTCGGACTGGGTCATTCCCGCCTCCTTTCTTGCGTCAAGCAGAATCTGGCTTGTGTAGAACGCATACGCTTCTTCATCGAACTTCGCACGTTCGGGCGTGCCGGGCGCACCGAACTCCTTATCCAGTTCAGCGCTGATGTCGGTCAGCATTTCTTCGTTTGTATTCATAATATTCCTCCTTTATTTGTAATGCCTTTGCTATTTCCGAGGGCGGCGTCTTCTGCGTCTTCTTTTGGAATCCGTTGAAAAGCACTACGATTTGCCCTTCATCAAAGATAAAAAAGATGCGGTAAATATTTCCCTTATACGATATGCGCAACTCATACAAGCCGTCGCGTATGGCTTTTATGAATTTCACAGGCATCCTGTCTTCTGTTTCCAATAGCGACAAGACGTATTTCACTTTCAACACTTCCTTCTCGCCCAATGCAGAAAGGAAGTCCTTATAGTATTTCCCGAATGCGATTATCTTCCGTCTCATAGCGCAAAGATAACGCAAGTTGCAATATAATGCAACTTTTGCAGGATTTTTTTCCTCTGCGTCTTTGTGTCTCTGCGTTTGGCTGCCGTCACGCCGGATTTTTTCGCTTCGCCCAACAAATCGTGCAATCCGCAAGAACCGCCCATTCGTCCCGAAACGGTGAAAAAACGTAGTCCAGAGCGGATTTTCCCCGCCAAACTGTTGCCCAATCCGCCGATTATGCTAACTTTGCGTGCGGATGCGTTTCGGCGGCACTTCGTAGCCCTGCGGAAGCTTGCGGAAACGTTTCGGCGGCACTTCGTAGCCCTGCGGAGGCTTGCGGAAACGCTTCGGCGGCACTTCGTAACCCTGCGGAGACTTGCGGAACCGCTTCGGCGGCATTTCCGAGGGGTACGGCACCGCGAAGAAACGTATCTTTAACTTTTAAAGTATCTACATCATGGCAAATCAAATCAAAACTTTCGGCATGAGCCGGATGACTATCGGCTCGTGCAGCGATTTCCACACGAAAGTAAACGACTGCATCACCGCCACCACTCCGGCGGCACTGCACATCACTGAAAAAGCCACGGCATACAGTGCCGCCAGCGAGCTTCTGGCATCCATAGTCAACCGCGAACGGGCTTTCGTTGCCACCGCTACGCTTGCCGAGGCGGACGACGTGCGCGACCGTGCTTCGGGGGTCATCGGGCAGGTGGTAAACGCTTACCTCACCTCGCCTGTCGCCGAGAAAAAGGCGGCGGCTACGTTGCTCGACGCCAAGATGTCGCCCTACCGCGGCATCCGCAAGCACGAGTACACCAAGCAGACCGCCGAGACACGCGGGATGCTGGCGATGCTCGATGCCGAGGCTGAGGCGGTCGCCGCATTGGGGCTGACGGAGGAAGTGGAGGCGGTGCGTGAGGCAAACGCCGCTTTCGACACTGAATTTTTGAAGAAGACCGAAGAGATGAGCAGCCGCATGACGCAGAGCGACGTGAAGTCGGAAGATGCCGTCAACGAGGCGAACGCCCTCTACCAGGACATCGTGCAGACGGTGAACGCCTACGCCATTGTGCAGCCTTCGGACGAGATAAACACGTTCATCGCGAGCGTGAACGGGCTGGTGGGCACGTATTCGTCGATTGCGGGCAGCGCATCGAAAGGCGGTTCCGCATCGGGCGGCGACACGCCTGCGCCGGAACCGGAAGAGTGATTTTCACCACAGATTACACGGATTATTTACGTTATTTCCGGCGACAGCAGTAGAGACGATGTGCACATCGTCTCTACATCAACACAGATTGTTTTTATTTACGATTTGAACATTGAAAGAAGAAACGAAAGGAGAAACGCTATGAACCAGAATGTGACATTGAGCATCAATAGCAACGTACTGCAACAGGCATCCGACTACGCACGTTCGAAAGGGACCGATTTGTCGGAATTGGTAGAAAATCTGTTGAAGCAGGTGACGGGAAGCAAGCAGAAAGAGAAAATCCGCCCCGTTTCGGAATTGGATCCGAGGGTGCAGCGTTTGGTCGGCGTTGTCCGCTTGGACGGGAAAGAAGTGGGACTGGAATAATTTCAATCCTTATATCGGCTCACGTTATAATAAAAATAATATGGATAAATTTGTTATTGTTAAGATTGAAGATAATCATTTAAATCCGGATGGTCATTCTCTTATAGTAAAAGCTAATCATGTAGAGAATGCATCAGGTTTTGAGTATCTTTCAGAAATGTTTGGGAAAAAATATTATACGTATTCATTGGATGAAACTTTTGATACAGAGATATTTGTTTTTCCATTTTCTGAAGAATTGTTAAATCAAATGTTGTGTGTAGCAAGACAAAAAGATGAAGACATATTTTGGGAACCTGATTTAAGTCTATTTTATGATGCACGTATTCAATTAAGTGATGGTACAATTAAACTAATACATAAATCTATTGAGTTTAAAAAGAAAAGTTCTTTAGGTAATCATTCTACAAAATCTCTGACATTCATTCCTCCTGTTGCAGATTGGGAATTTAAACACAAAGAAGTTTTGGGATATAAGTGTATTTTGTATCCTGCAACTTTGACAAATGTAAAAAATAATCCAGACGGTAGCTTCTCGTATGATTCTGGAGAAATTGTTTATTTTGTATTTCCTGATAATAATCATTACAATAAGTATTTGAAAGACACTATCTCTTTGAAAACCCAAAATAAAGAATTCTGGATGCCTAATTTGGATGATTTTTGTAAATATAGAGTTAATATGCGAAGTTATTTTGGATGTACTACACATGATTTATATGTATCAAATGATTTGCCAACAAAATTATTGATTGAAAATTTGAATCAGCTATTCAACTAACAGGATATGGATAGCTATAATGATAATTTTATACAATAGATATTATATTGTATAAGGCTTTAGAATGTTGAAAATTAAGCCAGTATTTATTCTGTATAAACTCTATTCCTAATTCATAAGAAAAGCGAAAATCTGCGTTTCAACAATCAATCCAATGAAAGAGATAAGACACTTGCGCTGGATAACCCTCATCGCCCTGCTGGCGATAGCGGAGCTGCAATACGTGTGGCTGGCGAACAGCTACCGGCTGGCTGAAGAGAGCTTGCGGATGAAGGCGGACGAGGTGTTCCGCGACGCTTCGCTGGAAGAGATGTTCCACCGGATGGAATCGTATAAAAAAGAACGGTTTGGCAAAGCAGACACGACATTCTCGCTGAAGTTTGAGGTGGATACGACGTATGCCGAGGTGGACGGAGGCGCAAACCGGTGGCTGATGGCAAACATCCATACCGCCATGCAGGATTATATTTACACGGAAATTCATCTGGACGTGTCGCTCCCCGTGCTCGATTCGATTTACGCCCACATGCTCGACTCGGTGGGCATCCGTGCCGAGGTGGCTTCGTGCATCACCGACTCCACGGGGCGGGTGCTCCGTTCTTCCGTGGGGAAGGAGCTGCGCCGCAAGGGCATCCTGAAGACCGACTCGCTGATGCTCGACTTCGACGAGGCACGCTTCGTGCAGGGCATCATCACCAATCCCTACTGGGTCATCGCGCGGCGCATGACGCTGGTGCTGATAGCCACGGTGCTGATTATCGCCGTGGCGGTGGTGTGCGTGGTGTGGCAGGTGCGCATCATCCTGCGGCAGGACAAGGTGGCGAAGCTGCGCGAGGACTTCTCGTACGCGATGATACACGACATGAAGACGCCGCTCAGCTCCATCGTGATGGGCACGCGCATCCTCGAGACCGGACGGCTCGACAGCCAGCCCGAGAAGCGGGCGCAGTATTTCCGCATCCTGCGCGAGGAGGGCGAGCACCTCATCAGCCTGACCAACAAGGTGCTGACGCTCGCCAAACTGGAGCACCGCCAGCTGAGGCTCGACAAGACGGAATGCCTGCTGCGCCCGATGCTGGAGGACCTTGCCGCAAAGTATCAGGCGAAGGCGGAGAAGCCGATACGCTATGTATGGAAGCTGGACGCTCCGGCGGTGTATGCCGACGAGGAGTTTCTGCGCGAGGCACTGAGCAACCTGATAGACAATGCCGTGAAATATTCGGGCAGTGAGGTGGAGATAACCTTCGCTTCGGCGAAACGTGCCGACGGAAGCATCGCGGTCTCGGTGCGCGACAACGGCTTTGGCATTCCGTTGAAGGACCAGGCGAAGATATTCGAGAAATACGAGCGTGCCTCGGCGGCAAGCCGGAGCCGGGGCGGAGGTGCACCGGGCTTCGGGCTGGGGCTGAACTACGTGCTCCGCATCGTGGAGGCGCATGGCGGCACGGTGAAGCTGGAGAGCATCGAAGGCGAGTACAGCGAGTTCACGCTGGTGTTTCCGAAGGGCACCACAGATTACACAGATTAGAGAAATTAATTATTTTAATCTGTGTAATCTGTGGTGAAAAAACAAGAAGAAAGGAGTAGCAAATGACAAGACTATTATTGGTAGAAGACGATGCCAACCTGTGCTACATCATCCGCGGCGGGCTGGAAGACATGATAGGCGGATACGAGATACAGACCGCTGCGGACGGCGAGGAGGGCTTGCGGATATGGAAAACGTGGAAGCCCGACGTCATCGTGTCCGACATCGAGATGCCCGTGATGGACGGCTACGAGATGGTGCGCCGCATCCGCGAGACGGACGAGCGCACGCCTATCCTGTTCACTTCGGGCAGGGTGTCGCCCAAAGACGTGGTGAAAGGATATGAACTGGGCGTGAACAACTACATCAAGAAGCCTTTCCTGCCCGAAGAACTGCACGCCCACGTCACCGCCCTGCTCAGGCTGACGCAGGGCAGGCAGGCGGAAGCCCACGAAACGCTCTTCCCGATAGGCAGGCTCTACACGTTCAACGCCGACCGCTCTACTTTATTAAAGGCGGACGGGGAAGCGGAAACCCTCACCGTGCGCGAGGCGGACCTGCTCCGCCTGCTGTGCGAGAACAAGGGTAGGGTGGTGCGCCGCGAAGTCATCCTCTCGCGCCTGTGGAATACCGAAGACGACTATTTCGCCTCGCGCAGCCTCGATGTCTTCGTGTCGCGCCTGCGCAAGCTGCTCGCCGCCGACGAGAGCGTGCAGCTGAAGACGGTGAAGGGGGTGGGCTTGCAGTTGGTGGACTGATGGCGTTTTAAACTAAATTCTGTATTTGTCCAATTGGCTGTAGGGGCGTATCGCATACGCCTTGAAGACATCCGCGTGGATAAGTGGACGCATTCGGGCGTATGCAATACACCCCTACATGGGATGTTTACGGATATTCAATTTAAACTAAATATCTTATGAAAAGAATTTCTTTGATTGTGATGTTCCTGATAGGAACGTGTATGGTTCATGCCCAGCATATCACCGGCTCGTGGCATGGCGATTTGAACGCAGGTTCTCAGAAACTCGGCATCGTTTTCCATTTCGAAAAAGACCCGGCCGGAAAAGATGTGGTGAAGATGGACGTACCGGCACAAGGTGCCAAGGATATTCCTGTAAAGGTGGACTGGCTTGCCGATGATTCCGTAAGCCTGGAGGTGCCGGTAATCAACGTGGTTTACACCGGTAAATGGAAGGAAGGAACGGTGGAAGGCACTTTTGTCCAGCACGGGATGTCCTTTCCTTTGAATCTGACAACAGGAGAACAGGATGCTCCTGCTCGTCCGCAGGAGCCTAAGGGAAGTCTGGGATATAAGACCGAAGAAGTGAGCTTCTCCAACGATGCAGCCGGTGCCACGCTTTCAGGCACATTGACCTGTCCGGCAGGTTATTCCGAAGGCAAGAAAGTGCCGGTGGTATTGATGGTGACCGGAAGCGGTGCGCAAAACCGGGATGAAGAAGTGTTCGGGCACAAGCCCTTTCTGGTTATAGCCGATTATCTGGCAAAGAACGGCATCGCTTCCCTGCGGTATGACGACCGGGGCGTAGGGCGTTCTACAGGAAACTTCAAAGGAGCCACTTCAAGAGATTTTGCGGATGATGCGGCAGCCGGCATTGCCTGGCTGAAGAACAGCCGCCGGTTCGGCAAGGTCGGTGTGCTGGGGCATAGCGAAGGCGGAATGATTGCTTTCATGCTGGGTGCCGATAGCGTTGCCGACTTTATCGTCAGCATGGCAGGACCGGGAATCAAAGGCGACAGCCTGCTGGCAGAGCAGCAGAATGCCCAGTTGCGGCTTTACGGCAAGCCGGCAAACCGGACCGTAAAGCAGGTGCGTGAAGAAATGAAGCTGCAGCCCCAGAATGCCTGGCTGGACTATTTCGCTGATTACGATCCGGCATCCGACATTATGAATACCACTGTGCCAGTGATGGCTATCAACGGCACCCACGACATGCAGGTGCTGGCGGAAAGCAATTTGGGGGCAATCAGGAAATACTTGGCGGACGGCAACCGGCAGAATCTCATCAAGGAATATCCCGGACTGAACCATCTGTTCCAGCATTGCCAGCTTGCTACGTCATTGGATTATTACCGCATAGAAGAGACTTGCGCTCCGGAAGTGCTGAAAGACATTGCGGACTGGATAAATGCACTCCGATAAACGGAACGCAGAGGTGCAGGAGTGCTTCTGCGTTCGGCTATGATACGGAGAATCACTCGGCGTTCTGTTTCAGCCATTCCATACGCCGCATGTCGGGCAGGTGTTTTACCTGGAAATGCTCGAATGTCACGTTGAAGCCTTCACCGTCGGGGCAGGCACCCATCAGCCCTACCATCATCGGGGTGTTGTCTGCCATCCAGGCATTGCGCATCATGGTGTAGGTCTGGTCGTCGAACGAGTAGAACACTTCGACGGCATCTTTGCGGCGTATTGCTTTAATCCATACGTAGGGTACAGGCTTGTCGAGCGAGATGACGCTCCAGTCGCTCGTGTGGTGTGTGACCACGGTACTCAGGTTGAATTTCCCGTCCACGAACTCGATTCCTGCCTTGATGTAGTTTTCCTTGTCGATGCGGAGCATCAGCCCTGCCTGGTCGAAGCGCACCTTGTAGTCTCCCGTAATCTTGACTTTCACTTCAAACTCGCCTCCGTAGGTGGCATAATAAAACGGTGCATCATCGACGGTGAATCCGTAGTGCGAGATGCGCCAGTAGTCGGTGTGCGGAGTGACCGACATTGTCAATGCTTTGTTTTCAATTTTCCATTGCTCCGGTTCGTTGAACCATTGCATTTTCTCCAGTGTCTGTGCCTGGCAGGTCAATGCAGCCAGCACGAAAAGTGTCCAGAAGATTGTTCTCATATCGGTTTTGAATGAATATAATGTTTACCTTTGCAAAGGTAAGGCTTCCGGCTGGGAGACGCAATGCTTAGTTCCTATGTTTGTAATGTGCTAGCAAAATAGCATAAAGCCAAGAGAATTATTAAATTTGTAAATGAAAGAAATAACTTAATACCCCCATGACTTTATGCGTAAA
>NZ_NFJG01000030.1:0-36678 GCF_002159755.1 Bacteroides sp. An269 | reverse complement strand
GAATCCACTGTTTTTTTGACAATGACCGTGCAGGAATGGAAGCCCTTCAGCAAATCCGCAAGGAATACGACAGCACCCAGCATATACGGGACGCTTCACAAATCTACAGAGGATGCAAAGACCTGAACGAGTATTTGCAGAAACGCATGGCGGATGGAAAAGAACAAATGCAATCCGTCAGAAAGAGGAATGATGCGTTACCCAAGAAACCGAAAGGCTTCCGGTTATAGCCCACTATAACTACACGCTTCGCTTTCGTAGTTGTGGGCTCTCCAGAGGGGCTTAGGACGCTGCCCTAAGAACCCGGCAAGGGCTTTCAGCCCTGTGCAACCCGACCAAAGAGTGACCCTCTCTTTGGAAACTCCGCTTATGGGTTGCACCCCTAAGAACCCCTTGCGGATATGAGCGGAAAACAGCAAACAAAATTAGTAATAACCGAATCAAAAATTGAAAAGATGGCAACAAAATCAAGCATACATATCAAGCCTTGCAACGTGGCATCAAGCGAGGCTCATAACCGGAGGACTGCCGAGTATATGCGCAACATCGGCAAGTCCAAAATTTACATCGTGCCTAACCTTACGGCTGATAATGAACAATGGATAAATCCGGATTTCGGAAGTCCCGAATTGCAGACGCACTATGAGAACATCAAACGCATGGTCAAGGAAAAGACAGGCCGTGCCATGCAGGAAAAGGAGCGTGAACGCAAAGGGAAGAACGGCAAGATTATCAAGGTAGCGGGATGTTCACCCATCCGTGAGGGAGTCTTGCTCGTCAGACCGGACACCACTTTGGCAGATGTGCGTAGGTTTGGCGAAGAGTGCCAAAAACGATGGGGTATCACTCCGCTTCAAATCTTCTTGCACAAAGACGAGGGGCATTGGCTGAACGGTCAGCCTGCACCGGAGGACATAGAGAGTTTCCAAGTAGGCGAAAGGTGGTTCAAACCGAATTACCATGCCCATATCGTGTTCGACTGGATGAACCACGATACAGGCAAGAGCCGCAAACTTAATGACGAGGACATGACCGAAATGCAGAGTTTGGCATCCGACATTCTGCTAATGGAGCGTGGACAGTCAAAGGCTGTAACAGGCAAGGAACATCTGGAACGGAACGACTTTATCATAGAGAAGCAGAAAGCCGAACTGCAACACATGGATGCTGCAAAGCGGCACAAAGAAGAACAGATAAATCTTGCCGAACAGGAACTCCGTCAAGTGAAATCGGAAATACGCACGGACAAGCTCAAAGGTGCAGCCACCGATGCCGCTACGGTCATAGTAAGCGGAGTGGGTTCTTCTATGGAACACATGCATTGCCTATTTCAATATGCATTCCTGTAATCCGTTCTAATTCACGCTTGTATCTCGCAATCCGTTTTTCGAGTAATACTTTCTCGTCTATACCTACTTTTTCCGGATTATAAGTTGTCTGGTTTGCAACCATGGCAAAGAATATCTCAGCGACCTTGTGGGCGGTGGCAATGACTGCGGCTTTACCTCCGGCCCGTGAACGTATCCTGCGGTAGAAGTTTCCCAACTGGTTCTTCGCATTGGCGAGAGAAGAAGCGATACTTCTAAAAATCAATCCGACATTGTTCCGACGGTGTGGCACGTGGCTTGATATTCTTTTCCCTCCTGATATTTTGGTATTCGGTGCGATGTTGCACCAACAGCAAAACTGTTTGGAAGATGGAAACTTCCGGGTAAAGTCGTGTCCCAACTCACTCATCAGTCCAAGTGCGGTCAGGTGGCTTATTCCGGGTATCTCAAAGACATTCACTCCCCACATGTCATATGCCTTTCTTTCCACATCGAAGCCTACATTCCGTTTACGCTTGTGATAGTCACAACGTTTTTTCGTCGGACTGTATGACGGACGCCCTGTTCCGGCAACCTCCGTGCGATAGTTTTCCATAAGTTTCTCCAGTTCCGTGTCGCATCGGTCAAGTTGGGCGCAAAAATGCTTGAAAGTGTCATAGTTTTGCCTGAGGACAAACAGGAGGTCTTCTTCCCAGTTGCCCTCAAGCGCCTTGGCTATTTCCTCTTTCGGAGTCTTGCACTGGATGTCGGCCAAGTCCGCAAGTTTCTTGGGGTCACGTTCACCTGCAAGAATGGCCTCGATGATACGTATGCCGGATTTTCCCGTAATGTCAGACAGGACAAGCGTAAGTTTTATGTTCATCTGCTGCATGGCTTTCTGCATACGCAGGACTATGCTTGAAGCCTCACGGGAGAGGGTGTCACGATGACGGGTGAGTGTCCTCATCCGTTTGGCGTCGTTGTGCGGTTGGAAACTTGCCTTGAGCAACCCGTACTGGTGCAGCAACATCAGCCATTCGGCATCCGACTCGTCGGTTTTCCTCTCCGTTATGTTCTTCACGTCCCTTGCGTTGGTCAATACGACATCCATCCCGTCCTCCTGAAGACGGCAGAACAGCGGTATCCAGTAAACCCCGGTGGATTCCATTGCGACTGTCTTTATGCCACACTCTCTGAGCCATGCCGAGATGGCGTGCAGGTCGGATGTATACGCTCCAAACGCGCGGTTGTTGTCCTTGGAGCGGTCGGCAGGGACGCAAACTTGCATGATACCGTCCGCGATGTCTATCCCCGCCGCATCGGGATTGACTATCCGAAGTTCCGCACCTTTGGCCGTCTTGACTTTTTTTGCTTTCTTTGCCATGATAATAATTGTTACTGTTGTTGATGGATAAAGGCATAAGCCATGTCCTGTCAATGAGCATTCTTCTATACGGCCTCCAACGACCAATCTTCAATTCGCAGGACAAGGAGCCATACTCTTTTGTGGGATTAAAAGCCCAAGAAAAAACCGGCTTGCTTCTTATGCCTACAGCAAAGGTAACTAAAAACGTTTCTGCCGCCGAAGGCGGTGGAAACGTTTTGTGTTCCATTCTGATTTCAATCAAAACAAAGGCTTGGCTTTACTCTTTTCGGCAGCGGAAAAATGAAGAAACTGGAACTATCCAATGAAGAATTGCGTCAGGAAATCGCTAAACGGGATAAGGGAATTGATGACCTAAAAGCCCAACTACAACACATGCAGGAACAGCACAGCAAGCAGATACGCAATCTGCAGGGAATACACAATCAGGAGCTTGAAGCCAAAGACAAGGAAATATCACGGCTGAATGCTATTCTTGAAAAGGCGTTTAAATGGTTCCCGATGCTCAGGGAGATGCTGAGAATGGAGAAACTGTGCGCAGCCATCGGCTTCACCAAAGAAATGATAGAGAACCTTTTGACAAAGAAAGAAGCTATCAGGTGCAATGGCAGGATTTATTCCGAAGAACACAGGCGGAAGTTTGACATCAAGAATGATATTTTCAAGGTAGAAAAGAATCCGACCGATGACAGCAAACTGGTACTGACCATAAACAGGCAGCCAATTGGCGAATGGTTCAAAGAAAAATGGGAGAAATTTCGGCAGGGGTTACGTAACACGGTGGAAGAGCCAAGAAAAAGTAAAGGATTCAAGTTATAATTCGTTCTATATAATGCAAAACATCAATGAAAACTAATTTTGCATTCGAATTGGGGTAACTCTTTCCACAACATAAGAAAAGAAGAAGAAACGTTATGTTTATCTTATAGGTGAAAACGTAGGAAATTTTTTGACTGACGCAAGAGATAGCATAGTCACGCATATAACGTGGAATGCCATTGTTACACATGCATCACATCAAAGGTTTCCTACGGCTTTCACTTAGACGTGGCATAGTTGGCTCACGGTTTTCATTACATTACAAATTTAACATCCAACAGAGTAAATGAGAATGTATCTGTCTTTTTATGTGTTTGTCCCAAAGACAATACCTATTCTAATAGCTGTTCCCTATGACTTTCGATGTACCTCATAAAGTCGTAGAACTTGTGATTGCGTTTTCTTATTATACGCGGTCGGAACACAAACCAGTTTAGAGCAATCCACAGCAACAGAATAGAATAGGCAATTATCCCCCAATAAAACGAATGGAAAAATGTATATTCATATCCATAGAGTGCAAAACCAATTGACAAAAAGAAAAAATATAAGTCCAAGATGAGATGCTGCTGTCTGTATTCTCGCTTTTTTATTCTTAAAAGATTATCTATATAGTCAATATTGTTACTATCAATTTTCAGTCCATAATAAAGCCGAAGAAGTCTGCCGTAGGATAAAGCCGGCAGCATAAAGCCTATGGACAACAAAATAATGCCCATTTTGGTGACCGTCAGCAAGGGTGTCCAACATATCCAGATAATCGCTCCAAAGACAATGGCTAATATCATAAGCGTAATGACGGCATAAGCCTCTCCGATTCTGCGTAATCTGAAACGTTTTATCTTTTTGCGTATGACAGACAAATCTGCAACAGGTGCCTGCTGTCCTTTCCATAAGGATTTTATATCTATATCATTCATCATTATTACGTATTTTTTTTGCTAATGTGGATTTTATCCGGTGTATCTTTACACGTACATTTGCTTCCGACAGGCCTGTGATTTGAGCTATTTCCGCTTGTTTCAACTCTTCGAGATAAAGTGAAATAACCAAGCGATCCATTTCCGGAAGCTCGGCTATGGCTTTATACAGGGCCTTCACCTGTAATGAGTTGTTGCTCGATTCGTTAGCAAATAGGTTCAATGGGACTTCTGCTTGAGAAATACTATTCTGACGCTCTCTTTGGCGCAAACAAATGTTTGTAGCAATACGAAAAATCCACGTTCCTACAGACGCTTCACCTTTAAAAGTGGGAAGATATTGCCACACACGGACAAACACATCTTGTGCCAAGTCCTGCGCCAAAGAATAATCATTGAAATAGCCCATACATAATCGGAAGACCTTATCCCAATAGACCTTATATAAATACTCGAAACTCACAGTCAGTCATTTAAAAAGTCCATAATCTGTTGTATATACCATTCCCAGTCATCAAACATAATGAAATGCAGTCCTTTATTCGCGTATTCCAACCGGATGTTCGGTAGATTGCCAAACTGCTGTTCAACCATAGGAGCTATTTTCCTAAAAGGATACTCCAACAATACTAATGTTGGAACGGAAATGTATGATATAATGGGTCTTAAATCTATGTTGGAATACTCATAATACATATGGGCGTAAGTCGTTCTGTCAGACGATAAGCTCCATTTGACGAGATTGTCATACCGAAGCGAATCACTCGTAAGCGATGTTGCGCTGATATAGGCTTGCCTGTAAAATTGCTCCTCACCTATCTTGCGCATTTGAGATTCAAACTCGTCAAACTCTTCGGGAGCAATCTTTTTAGTCTGAAAATCGGGATTATAAAGAGCCTCCAAACAAGGGAGTGCATCTACAACGACAATGCCTTTGGCTAAATTTGGCTGGTTTGATGCTATATAAAGAGCTAAGCCACCACCCATACTATGACCTATAAGTATAGGCTTCTTTATATTTTCTTTTTGAACAAACTCAATAATTTGTTTTGCCCAACTATCAAAGGACGGATTCTTCTCGGGAGGAACACCTGCAAATCCAGGCATCGTTAGAATGTAACAACTGTAATTGTTTTGTAAGCTATCAACCGTCTGTTTCCATACCTCACCAGAACACGCGAAACCTGGAATCAGAATTATGGCTTGTTTTCCATCACCTACACGTTGCACAGAAAAAGATTGAGCAAAGCTCGTATCTATGATTCCCAATAACACTGCACACAGCAGCCCGATTTTACAAATTAAATTCTTCATCATTTTATTCTTTTTCCATTTAGATACGAAACCATGTGGAATGTTACAGAATCAAATGTCTTTTTCGCTCAGCGTTTTTCCTAAATAATACAAAAACACCCGACTTTACATTATTGGGTGTAAAATCGGGTGCTTATTTTGTAAAACATTGATTTTCAATGTTTATTGCGGAGAGGGAGGAAAACGAAGCGATAAGCCACAGGGTTTATCCAAGAAACAGACGGAAGCTCGCTACTGCAAGGAACACTCAGAGGATAAGCGTATTGCCAGGCGTAGCGCTGAGTATTTTGCAAGTAAGATTGAGACGGCCATCAGTATGCTCAAACGCTCAATCATAGAGGGCGTACGTTTCGATTATCTTCTTGTTGACAGCTGGTTTACCTGCTCTGAGCTTTTGAAGTTCGTAGTCTCAAGGCACTTTGGATGCCACCTTATCGGAATGATAAAGATGGGCAAGACCAAGTATGAGACAGATCTTGGAAACAAGACAGCGCCTGAGCTTATCAAGGCTCTCCAGAAATCCAAGAGCGTAAAGTATAGCCGCTCAATCGGTTACTACACAGCAACTGTCTCTGCTAAAATCTCCGGCATTAAGGTCAGTCTGCTCTTCTACAGAAGAGGTAAGAACGGCAATTGGAATGCTCTGCTTACCTCTGATCTTAAACTTGATGTAAAAGAAGCCTTCAGACTTTATTCAAGAAGATGGGTTATCGAAGTGGCTCATAAAGAGATGAAGCAAAACCTCAAACTCGGAAAGAACCAGTGCAGAGACTTCGCCGGACAGATTGCAGGCATATTATTGTGCGTACTACAGTACAATATACTCAGTTATGTCAAACGCAATGAGTCATACGAAACTATCGGAGGACTCTTTGCTGAAATTTCAAAGAACTCTGTTGAACTTTCAGTAGCCGAAAAAATTTGGCTGCTGATCGTAGAAGTTATAAACGTCATTGCCGAGGTACTTAACTGTGATGCAATGGTTCTGACAGAACAAGTAATATCAAACGATAAACAAATCAAAGCAGTAAAGCAGGCTTTCGACAGGCTGACACCAGCCGCCTGAGGAGCTACACTTTACTTGCGAAACTTAAGTCTATTTATTATGGCAAGCTCTGCAAAATATAAAGCACAGTTTCTTTATCTATATTGCATTTTTTCTCTCAAAAATACAATATGAAATTTCTATAAAAAGAATCTTGTGATGCTTTTATCTCTTTATAGCAAGTAAATTTCAACATATGTTGAGATTTACTTGCTCATAGTTATTGCTTTCCTTATTCTACTCATATGTGTTGGAGTTATTTTAAGATAAGATGCAATTTCTTTTAAAGGAATAAGTTGGAACAAATAAGGACTTCTTTTAAGAAGCTGTTTGTATCTTTCTTCAGGAGTTAATCTATAGAAGTCAGCATATCGTGAATAGGTTTGAAAAAACATTTGTTCTGCTGCTATTCTAGCAATATAAACTGCATCAAAACTATTTTCAAATTCTTTTATTAATACATTAGAATGACAAATGAGAATTTTACAATCCGTTAATGCACAAATAGATATTTCAGATTCAAGATTATAAAGACAAGTTGGATAATCAGCCACAAATTCACCTTCAAAAGAGAATCCTGTATTATATTCTTTTTTTTCAGTTGCATTATAGCATGTATATTTTATAATACCTGATTCAATATATCCCCAATAAGGGAAAATATCCCCTTCTCTAGAAATATAGTCTCCTTTATTATAGGATTTTAGTGTTCCTTTTTCTAAACACAGTTTTTTAAAAAAAGTAGTATCTATTTTGGATATATATTTGTTAAATTGTGACTCATTCATCATATTTAAATTTAAAAGATAAATTACTGTTCTTAGAGATTTTCTACAAATGTAACTCTTATTATTGATTTATCGTTTTATTTATGACATAAATCATCTATTATCAATAACTTACCTTCCTTACTTCACAATAATGACATCATCGAGGTTGGTGGTGTACTGCTTGCTGATGTGTTCGCATTTAAGGTGCCACGACTTGTCTGTAGTACCCTGGACAGCTACCTTTATGGTGTTGTGGCCGTTCTTGCGGTTGATGGCATCTATGGCAGCGGCCAGGCGCGACTGTTTATCACGGTCTATGGTATCGAACAGGTTAGTCTGGATGGCAGAGTCAGAAACTATGTTCCAGACAATGACACCGGCTTTCTTGTAGTGGTAACCACCCTCTATGCGGAAATCCATGCGGATTGCCCGGACTGCGGTGCTTACAAGTTCCTGAAGGTCGTTGGTCGGAACCTGCAAGTGGATGGTGCGGTTGATGCAGTTTTGTGGTAAATCCAGACGGAAACGGCTGGTATAGGCGAAGACTGTTATCTCCGTACAGCAGCTGTGCTGCATACGGAGCTTACGGACACATTCGGAAGAAAAGTTGGCGACAGCTTCCTCTAAGCTGGAGAGTTCGGACAGGCCGGAGTCAGGGAAACTTCGGCTGGTACAGATACTCTTTTTCTGCGGCAGTTCCTCGACATCGATACAGGATTCACCACGAAGCTCCTTCCAAGTACGTACACCGGTTATTGTAAGCAATTTTCGCACAAAACTCTCGCTTTTCTGAGTGAAATCTAAGGCGGTATTTATACCGTAATAGCGCATCTTATCCAAGCTCCGATGACCGATACCCCAGACATCGCCAATTTCGAAGCCCTGCAGTGCCTTGATGCGCTTTTCCTCAGAATCAATCATGCATACACCCTGATATCCCTTGTACTTCTTTCCGTAGCGGCTTGCCACCTTCGCCAGAGTCTTTGTCGGTGCAATGCCCATTGTAACCGGGATGCCAGTACCCTTTCCGATGGCCTTTACAATCTTCCGGCCGTAGGAAACCAGCTTCTCCCCTTCTCCGAAGCCGGAGAGATCCAGGAACGCTTCATCTATAGAATATTGGGTCAGTTCGGGCGTGAACTCGGACAGCAGCATCATAACCCGGCGGCTCATGTCACCATACAGATTGTAATTGGAACTGAAAACAGCCACATTGTTTGCCTCCAAGATGTCACGGATTTGATACAGTGGTGTACCCATCTTGATGCCCATCGCCTTAACTTCATTACTTCTGGCCACGACACAGCCGTCATTGTTCGAGAGAACAACGACAGGTTTGTCACGAAGCAGCGGATTGAACACGCGCTCGCATGAGCAGTAGAAGTTATTGCAATCAACAAGGGCTATCATCTGCCTTTTCTAAGCTGTCTTTTTATGTTGTAGGTAAGAACTCCCCATATCAGGAAGTTGTTCTCCTCTGTAATCTTAATCGGAGTGTATTCCTCGTTGGCCGGAACGAGCCAGATACATTTCTCATTATCGTCAAAGCGCACCGTTTTAAGCGTGAACTCTCCATCGATGAAAGCCACAACGATGTCTCCGTCCTGAGGCTCCAGGGCTTTGTCTATGACAAGCAGGTCACCATCATCGATACCACAGTCCTTCATGGAATCTCCGGAAGCACGGGCATAGAATGTTGTGGCCGGATGGCGTATGAGCTCCCGGTTCAGGTCTATGCTGTCAGTCATGTAGTCCTGAGCCGGTGAAGGAAATCCAGCTCTCACACCCTGATCTGCAAACGGCAATGGCAGTTCGCTGCTCAGGTCAGCAGAATACATGGTAAGTTTTATACTCATCCAAGTAGTCCTTTCTCCAGCATTTCCTTACGAAGAAGTTCTTTCTCAACCTCAGTCATATCAGCCAGTTTTAATCTGTGGGGATTCTGTCTCTGATAAGCTTTAACATCTTCAATTACATTCTGGAAGTCATACAGAAACTCGCGAGAAGCGCCATGCCTTCTGTAGATTTCAATGGCTGCCTCCAATACTTCTACCGTACAGGTATCGTCACCTTGAAATACAGTTGCCGGTATTTGATTTACGACGCATTTTCGTAATAAAGCAAGTTGATCTTTCATATTTTGATTATGTTACAAATTCAAAAATAACATAGAATAAGTTAGTTGTGTAATTTTATCCTAATCATACACCTCTACAGATAGTTGTGATACAGATAAATGGATAGTTGTGTAAAACCGTCCCTATTAAATATTTTTCAATTTACTTATTGAAGCGACAAACTCTTTGGCAGGTTTGAAAGCTGGTATATCATGTTCCGGTACAATTACTGTAGTGTTTCTGGAAATATTGCGAGCGGTTTTCTCTGCCCTATGCTTCAGGATAAAGCTGCCGAAGCCTCTTAGAAAGACAGGTTCCTGATTTGCCAATGAAGATTTTACTTCAGACATGAATGCCTCTACTACTGTTAATGCTGTTGCGTAATCAATACCAGTAGAATAAGATATTTGTTTAACCAATTCAGATTTTGTCATATAGCTATTTATAAAGGTTTATAATAAATGCATTAAAATGGGCACAAAGATAATAATTAGGAAGCATCAGATTTCAATAATGACAATTTTAAAGAGCCATCACACAACAAATCATAGTATAAGTAAAGCAACGGTTTTAAATAAGAACGGATAGCCGGAACCTGCAAATATATTTTCTTATTTACCATAACACACGAAAGCTTTTCATAACCGTTAGGGATATGCTTATTAAGCTGTGAGATAAAATTAATAATCTTTTGAGGAGTAGGCCAGTTCAAGAACTGAATGGTCACATTCATATCATCATAACAAACAGATAATTTATAAGAAAGATCTTGTGAGGTAACGAAAGAAGAAATAAAAAGCAGAGCCTCTAAATAATTGCTACCAGCCATTACTATTATATCTCTATCACAAGATATTTTTGACAAAACATAATCAATCAGCAAAGTTGAAGATGAAGCAAGTAAATACCCTGTTGAGTCGGGGTCACCGGATTTATCCAGACCAAAGAACAAGACAGGATTCCAGCAGAGATATACAGAACCAGACTTATCTGTGCGTATTGAAGCCAGGCACTGATTATCGTCAAACAAAAGTCTTGTAGTTCCCTTAACGGGATCAAATTGAAAAAGGTTGCGATAGGCATCCAGCCCAGATTTATCCTGATGTATAGATTTGAGCAAATAGCCATGCAGTCCAGATACATGTTTTAGTTTCACATTTGTTTCTTTTGCCGAAACATCAAACAAATAATCTATTATTTGTTGTCTGCTGCAACGAACAGGCAGGGAAAACTCTTCGCAATCTTCCAATTCTTCTAAATTAACCTTCAGTAATTCAGCCAGCATAATAACCGAAATATCCGTAAAACCGTATAATACCATACAGCAAATTACGTTATTTTCATTACAGTAAATGACATAACCCCTATTGTTGATTCTATAAAGGCGAAAAAAATCACCATACTCTACTGGAGTATATTCTTTGAAAAGCGACTGGAAATTCATATTTGATATTTTTAAAGTGACAAATCATTATTTTTATGTTTCTTTTTCCGTTTCAAAGGCGGAAGATCATCTTCTCTATTTTTCCTGCTACCGCCGGTAATATCAATATCCGGTATAAAAGGAAGAGCAGAATGTGACATATACTCATTATCGCGTTCTAAAGACTCTCGCCACTCCCCTACTCTGTGAATCGTGTTGTCATGCAACAACGGTTCACTGGAGAAATGACTCTGAATATTAGTATAGGTAAATTTGCGAGATATATCGGAAGCCTTAAATTCAAATGGAATATCTGTATCCATGACGGAATAAGTAAGTCCATATATGCCTTTACTATTCACATGTTCCTTTATACCGATACCAGATTCTTTCAATAAACGCTTAAATTCATCATAAGAATCTGATTTATCCAATATCAGATTCAGTTTATTGAACAGGTAATGTTTCTGTTCATCGTATGACATTGACTTTGCATCAAAGTTCATATATCCATATCTGAATTTCTGAGGCAAGGATGTATCCTTAATATAAAATGAATCTTCAGACAGGCCATAAACATAATAGGACTTGTCTTTCTTACTTGTAAGACGCATATACACTCCCTCCTTCTGCAAATTGGCCCTGAACTCCTGAAAGGTGGTACTTGAAGCAAAAGCTTTATCAAGTCTGGATAAAAGATCATCCTTATATAAAGATTTCAGGAAGCCACCTTTTTTAAGGATAGAAAGAATTGAATCATATTCATGATTGCCAAGAACTGACATCCATTCTTCATTGCTCAGCTTTGATTTTTGTAATCTGTCACCAAGCAGTTCAGCTGCACCTGAAGAAGATAAAATATGCATCACCCTTTCTTTAACAGCATAATTTCTGAGTGCTTTTTTCAAAGCATTATCAAAATAGTAGCGCTGTCCGGATATTGAGGATAATCGTTCTTTAGTTCTTTCGTTTTCTTTAAGGCTGACAAGATTATATTTCTTTTCAAGTTCCCGTGCTAACTTCTCAGAGCGTTTGTAATCCAAAGAATTTGATACGGATTTACCTTCTGAATCTATGCGACTGTGTAATATATGGACATGAGAGTGTTCCTTGTCTTTATTTAAAATAATGGAGTAACAACAGTTCCCATAACCCATCTTCTCCATATATTCTTTAGAGAGATTAATCCAATTAGCCTCAGACAATCTTTCTCCAGGTGAAAGATTCAAGGTGATTTCAGAATAAGGTAATTTCACCCTGTCATTAAGCGAAGAGAAAAGAAACATATAATCAGAAAAAGAAGATAAAGAATCACCCGTAGAGTTGAATAATTCTTTTGCTTCACCAGAAGAAATCTTCTCCAACTGATAATCTATTTTTCTGCTTAATGTTGAAATGGATGAAAAAGCCGGTTCAATTTTAGCAATCATTTCAAACAAGTTTTTTGGTTATTTCAGATACCATATTCAAAAAATCATGCAGTTCCTGAAGATAAAGTTTTATATTATCTTCATGAGGAATCATATTAATTTGTTTAGCAATCTGATTGATATTGTTCCCTATTCTCTTTAATTCTATAACGGTCTGAATATCGGTTTTGGTAACAGCAGAACCTTTAAATGCCATATTTCGCAAATAAGAAGATATACTCATATCATGTTCATTAGCCAAAGAAACAAGCATCTCTTTTTCCTTTTCTGTCAATCTCAATATAAAAGATTCGGTACGTTTATCGTTCATAATACTAACCATAAATGTGTGAGTAAAACGAGCTGAATACATCAACTCGGTTGATGCAAGGCGTTTTTGTATATACAAAAACATACCTTGCGTGTACTAAAGTAATCAAGATAATTATGATAAGCAATAACCCCCGGGGATTTTATTGATTTAATTAATCTGGATTAAAAAATCAAGGACATAATAAGTAATTCTGCAACAAATGTAAATATATAACAGAATAACATATGTTACATATATACAATATTACATACGTTTATTTATTACATCATTACTTTGTATCATTAGTAACAATGTTACATTATTACATTATTACATTATTACTTTATTACTTACTTACTTTATAACACATTTTCTTATGTTGTTAATATCATAATATAGTTTATATGTTATTTATTAATATCTTACGTTAGTAATAAATATCTTACTTTTTCAAGTAATAAATAATGTGATTTCTTGCATAAGTAATTTATAAAGTATATATTTGCAAAAGAACATAATTTAATAGCATATGGGAAAAAAATTACCTGGTATTACTTTAGCTTTTGAGAACCCCAAAGGTGGGGTAGGAAAGTCAACCCTTACTGCGTTATTTGCCGGTTACGTACACTCAATGGGCGAGGATGGCATTAATATTGGGGTTGTAGATATAGACGACATGCAGAATACAATGGGAAGGCTACGTCAGTCAGAAAGTGATGAAAGCAATAACCTGAAGGAAGAATATGAAGTGATGAATATATCTTCTTCAGAGTTTATCAATCAGCTTGATATGCTGAAGGAAAGTTTTGATGTCATATTAGTAGATTTCCCGGGTAATCTTAAGCAAAACGGAGTAGTAGAGGCTTTGCATTTCATAGACATCGTAATCATGCCTTTTGAACCAAACAATACGGATTTAAGCGCAACACTATATTTCTACGATAATGTGTATAAAAATATAATAAAGGCAAGAAAAGAAAATGGCTTAAAGACAACTGTAAGAGGTGTAATGAATAGGGTAATGACGAATGTCATTGAGTTCAAAGAGTTAGTCAGTAAAAAGGAAAACCTTCCTTTCCAGCTCATGGAAAGCTTTATAAAAGATTCAAGAGTAGATTATCAGAGGAACTTGTCAACGTTGAGCAGTAATTACCATCATCCGTGTGACCAGTTTTGTGAGGAAGTTATAGAATTAATCAGCAAACATATAGAGGAGGAGTAACATGGGAAATAAAACAACTTCAATCGGCATGAGCAAGCTCTTGGCTAATGCATCCAAGATGGAAAAGGAAATAAAGGAAACAGAAAACGTGGCTCCTACAATAACTGTGGAAGCAGAGCAGACAAAACAGAATGGCGAAGAGCAACCACAGGAAGTAAAAGAAGTTATCAAACCTGAAGAAAACGTACTTTCGGAAAAAAAGAACAAGGACGAACAAGAGGATAAGGAAAAGAACAAGTCTTGCACTCGAAAGGAAGAGTACAGTTTATTATTCCAGGAAAGGAAAATAAAAGAAGTGGAGATGATCCGCATATCAAAAGAAACACATGCTAAACTGAAGAGACTTGCCAATGTATCGGATGTAAGTATGCACGTATTGGCAACTAATATTCTGGAAATAGCATTTGAAAAATACAATAAAGAAATTCAAGCGGCAGTTAAGAAATATATGAGTTTATAGTATTTTGAATCTGTTACAGAATCAAAAGCCAGGTAATGGGTAAAGCAGGAGTATAAGAATCCTGTTTTACCCGTTTTTTTTAACTTAAACATAACCGCACATGTCATAGATGAACATATGAGGTAGCATAAACTGATGATTATATAACCCGGACGCTTTTGCACAACTATTAGTGAAATCTGGGGTAAGTGGGACACTTTTACACAACTGCGGGAAAGTGCCCTAATTTTTATATCGCCAAAGCAGAATAGTTAATATATGTAAATAATTCAGCATTTAACCCGATAATATTTTTCCGAAAGTATGTTTACACAAGTCGAAGCATTTCTTTATTTAGGTTTTTAGGGTATTATGAATATGTGGGACACTTTTACACATCTGGCAAAAACAGAAAAACTGTAGATACCGCTTGGGGAAAGGCTTTCGGGGAATAAACGCAAAACTAAGGATGGGACACTTTTACACATCTGGCTTCGAAATCGGGACACTTTTACACAACTGGGAAAAGCAACTGGGACACTTTTACACATCTGGAAGAAGCAATCAGGACACTTTTACACATCTGGAAGAAACAATCAGGACACTTTTACACATCTGGAAGAAGCAATCAGGACACTTTTACACATCTGGGAAGGCATAAAACCATCGTTTTAGGACGGTTTTACACAACTAATGGAAATACTTTGTATAAAAGCCAGGCAAAAACTTTATGTTAATTTTTGTAACTGTCCCTTTTGTGGCATAATTTTTATTGTACGAATAGAAAAGAGCAACTGGGACACTTTTACACATCTGGACGAATGATTTATTTCATTATTAGCTATTTAGTGTATAAATAATACACTAAATGAATAGAAAATCGCTATATTTGCGAACAAATGGCGAAAATGATGGCTGAATCTGAACAATATAAAGAATTAAGCAGGGTACCACGCACACTTAGCGAGCCCTACAATGGTGATAATCTTGATCTGCTGATTGAATCAGGAGGAACAATCATGCATGATATTATAATTTTTGCCGCCAATACACAAATGAAGGACTTGTTTGGTGAAACTTGGTTTTCAATGGAAGACTTCTGCACTGTAATGGGGTATGAGAGGACAAAGCTCCAGCGTAAATTGACCGAAGAACAAAAAGCGAAAACATTTGGCGCAATTAAACCAGTCTATAAGACCGAATATGCGGGTGAACAGATAGAGCACCCCATAGAGACTTTTTTTGAATCCGCCTTATTCAGTTTAGGGAAGAATACACTCAGTGTAGCCTATAATGTCAATGGAGCCACAAGATACAAATTTATCCCTATCTTGGAAAGCTTCGACATTAAGGACAATTTTGGGACAAAGAAAAAGACCAAACGAATGTATAAGGTCAACCTGAGCAAAGAGCTGAAGAATCTGATGTTTACCGGATATAACCTGATAGACCTGAAGGATTATAGGAATCTGCCAAACAAAAGGTCTTACAGGAAATTCTATCTGAATTTATCAAAAATGATTTTTCTTATCAAGCACAAGATTCAAGCCGGTCAGGAGCCCGAGTTCACTATGACCGTAGATGAATTAGCCAGGCATTTTGACATTAACATCGCTAATAACCATGACCGCAAGAAAAAGGTGGTTACAACACTAAACGCAATTAACAAGAATCTGACACAAACGAGGTTCGAATACGAATTTGTTAAAAGGGAAAATGAGAAATGGGCATATAGTATCAAATTCAGATTTTCCGAAGAAACGCTCAAATACTTCGATGAAAAAGCAAAGGCTATAATAACCTCCAAATATTATGAAGGGCTAAAAGATGCCTTCTTAAAGAAAAAGGGTGTGCAAGTATATGAGACCTATAAATATAAAGATTGCTTCGTATTCGGCAGCGGTAACTTTAATGAGGAGTTTACAGAATGGGCATACAGCGATGCCGACAAAGAACTGAAGACTGAGATATACAGAAACATTTATATTAATGTTATGAAAATGCCGCCTAAAGAAAATTATACTATAAATATGGCAGATATTAGGCCTAGATAAAGTATTAATGAATAACTTTTCATAAATTTGCAACGGATTTCCATGAAAAATGGGAGTCCGTTTTTTTACATACATACAGCTGCCAAACGGAAGAGTGGTGTCAGAAGTTAAACTATAAAGCAGCTGCGAACCCGTACCGGATAATGCGGCGCGGGGAAGCAGTGCTTTATAAGGGCCACACCACTCCCTCGTTTGGCAAGGCGGAACCGTGCCATTACATAAATTTATGGCACCGACACAAATAACTAGACTTATTGATGAGACCATCAAGAAGATGGGGCTTCAAGAACACATCTGTTTCACACAGGAGGAAAAAGAGTATTTTGAAAAGAATTTCGAATCTTTTCATTTGAAGAAAGGACATTATCTGATTACTAAAGATGAACTGGTGGAACATTTCTATTACCTGGAAAAAGGAATCCTGAACATCTGCTTTCCGGATTCCAAAGGTGGGTTTATAAATGCAAGGTTTATGGATGACAGGGCATTCATAAATCCTTTTTTCCTGCACAATCCAGAACACAAAGCCTGTTACAGCATAAAAGCGAATACAGACTGTAAGGTATGGCGAATGAAAAAGCACAGAGCTTTTGAAATGTTCGCTGAATCCTTCAATTTCTGTAAGCTCACTATTTTCCACCTTGAAAAGTCTCTCATGCACAAAATAGAAAGAGAGGAAGGAATACATTGTATGACCGCACACCAAAGGTATGAAAAGGTACTAAATAAAGAAAAATGGCTTTTTAAGCATGTGCCGTTAAAAGAGATAGCGAGATACATCGGAATAACCCCTCAGGCTCTCAGCAAAGCTAGAAAAAAGATCTTCAGATAACCCCATGGAAAGGGCAGGATACTTTTACACAACCGGTATCCTGCCTTTTTTTATTGTCTAGCCATTATATGTTTTACATCATAGGAAAAAATGAAACTAGATTAATAAAACGACATACCGCTGAAATTAAAAAATCATTTTATTTGCAGTTACGCATATTATCTATATGTTTGGACAAAATCAAACAATTTTTGTAACAGATTGGACGAAATTCGATACAATTACTAAATTAGAATATGATAAAACATAAAAATAAGAAACTAGATAATATTAACTTTAAAAACAGAAAGCACTATGTACAGCAACATGAAAATCGTAATACTGATTCTCCTCCTATTCGCGGGAGACAGTATGGTCAAAGCACAGAGACACTATAAGAGGATTTCAGCTTTAGAAGGAAGTTATGGCACCAACATATTCGGGAAAGCCGATAAGGCAGCAAATATATCATTCTCTAAATACATTGACAGGACATCCTACTGGAAAGCAGGATTGAATTATTTTGAAAATAGTTTCGAGTATTCGGTCAATACAGACGCGAGCCAGTCCCTAGGGAAAATGACTGCCATGCAGAGCCGGGAGCGGGAAGAGACAGCACGGAACTGGTTTATAAATGGCAGTTATAACCGCACAATAGTCAGCAATCTTAAATCAATTTACTGGAATATAGGTATTGGTTGTTTTCTGGGAACAGAATACACCAAACATCCATCAGAAGAATATCAGTTTATCGTAGGTCCGGAAATCGGGACTGAAGTGGAATTTTTCATATTGCCAAAACTCGCAATCATCGTCGGAATAAAAGAGATGTGGAGCCCGTTGTCTATAAAGGAATGGAACACGGTATGGAATGCGGGATTGAAGATTCTTCTTTATAAATAAGAGCCATGTTACTTTTTGTCTTATTGCAAGCCAGTACAGATGTATCCGGCCTGATATCGTTGTACCGTGAAGTAGGTGCAATGCTGGTTGGCATTGGCTTTGTTTGTGCAGGTTTATCTGTACTTAAAAAGCTGATAACCAATCATGAAAAAACAAAGGAGGCTATTATCACCTATATAGTAGCATTGGTTGTCTGGTTATTAATATGGTCTTTGGTATGAGCATAGCAGATGTTATTATACTCATTGTCTTCTCACTTGGTATCTATCATTTTGCGACTAAAAGGAAAGGCATGAAAGAAAGCCGAAACGAGAATAAAGATCAAATACCAGGAGCAGCAAGTGACAAAAGAGAGAAAATACAGGAGAATGCACCGGTTATCAGGGTAATCTTCCAGGTTGAGAATACTGAGGAAGATGACCTGGCAAAGGAGATAGCGGACATGTTCCTTGACGGCAGGACCTACTACTACAGTGGGAAAAAACCGGAGGAGACAAAAGGGAAAACGGATGATACAGAAATGGATAAGTTCATAAAATTTGAAAATGTGCAATGGAATATGATCAAAACAATACATGTATAAACTTTAAAATTGAAGAATTATGGAAGTACTGAAGCAATTAAAAAAGAGATTTGAGAAGGTAAACAACAGTGTAAGCAAGTGGGCATTAGGGCTTATGTTTCTGTTCATGGTTGCTGCCCCGATTGAGATTGAAGCACAAAGCGGCCTTAAGATAAGCAGTCTTTCGGAAGTGACAGACACCGCCAAGGAAGGAGCGGACACGATTCTGGATGTGGCAAAATACATACTTGCTGCCGTTTTGGGTATTGCGCTGGTATTCGTTATTTACTCCCTTGCAACCAATAACCCGCACGCCAAGGAATACCTTTTAGGATGGATCATTGCTGTTGTAGTGATTATGGTTGCCTTCCTGATTATCTGAGTCATGAGAACCATGAGAAAAATCAACAAGCCGATTAAATTCTTCGGTTTGTCATCCGGACAGTTCGGAATATTCATGCTAATAGTGGCCATCACGATCATCGTATGCATATTCAAGCAACTGCACCCACTGGTCATTACGCTCTTACTCAGCGGAATAGTATTCCTTTCCGGACTACTGTTCAATACCTTAAAAAAGGAGCACAAGGCCGGGAACCCGGATTTTCTCACAGGGTTGAGTGTACGGAGTGCAACACCCCGAAAAATAGTAGATAAAAACAAGATTTTCAAATTCATTCTAAACTAAAAAGCCAATGGTCACACTTATCATCCTGACAAGCGTTGTCATTTGTTTGTTGGCTCTTCTCATTGCAATATTGTATATGCGCAATGAAGAAGTGCAAGTAACAGACAAGGCCACTGATCTGGCAGACATATTGCCAATACAGACCATCACCCAGAATGCGATCATCAATGGGAACGGTGACATCACAGTAGGGTACAGAATGCTTCTTCCTGAAGTGTTCACACTTTCGGAAAAAGAAGCAGACTATATCCATGAGAGACTTGAAGCTCTTTTAAAGATGCTTCCGGCAGGAACTGTCATACATCAGCAGATATTCTATTACACAGGAGAGTACAACAATCAGGAATACTCAAACAATGCCCTGATAGCCGAGAACAACCGGCATTTCGACGGTAAGGAAATACTGAACAGTTATACAAACCTGTATTTGACATTTACAAACGGGAAAAAGAACGGCAAGATAAGAAAGAGTGCGACCAACACATCACTGCTACGAAGATTACATTACCCGTTTAAGCAGCCATACAGGGATTATGAAAGACGAATGACCGATATGGAAGCCTCACTTCTTAATTTTGAGAATGGTCTGGCATCTATCCAGCAATTCGAAATCAGGAAGATGAACAGCAAGGAATTGAACAACGCTGTTTACGATTACATCAATCTGTCTTATGACACACCGGTAGAAGATGCAACGGAAAAGGTTGTAAATCCGATGGCCATCACCCGGAACGGCGAAATGAAAATCGGTCAGCAATACGTATCTATGCTTTCACTGACCATTGAAGGCGAGCACCTGCATGAACTTTCCGTTCCGCACACCGGTAAGGCGCGTTCATACGGGGGGAACATTGAGATACCTGACAGTATCAAGAGCAAATGTTCCATGATTTATCCCGTAGGCCTTGGATTGCCGTTTAACCATATCGTAAACGTGGTAATCGAAATCACTGATCCTGATGCGACAGTAACCGCAATAGGAGCGGAGAAGGATGCCTTGAACTACATCACCAACTTTTATCCCCCTGCAGCAGAAAAGCAGAAGGAGCAAAGATTGTTCTGTGAAGAGATTACGAAATTTGACTATCAGACCGCTTACACCTCGTTCAATGTCATTCTCAATGATACGGACAAAACTTCACTGATGCGTAAGATAGCCCTTGTACAGCAAGGATTCTCCTTCATGAACCAAAGCAGCTGTTATGTTGAAAACGCAGAGTTGTGTAATCTGTTTTTTACGAACATACCTGGTAACGCCAGGGCAAATTACAGAGGTTTCATCAATACAACCAAACAGGCAATTTGCTATCTGCAAAAAGAAGGTATGTATGTTTCAGATACGAAAGGACACATATACAATGACCGTTTCGGAACACCGGTCAAGATAAATCTTTGGGATTATCCGACATTGAATAACAAGAACAGGATAGTTATCGGGCCGTCAGGTTCCGGAAAATCTTTCTGGCTTAACAATTACATTCTGCAAAGCTATGAGCTGGGTAGAGACATCATGATCATCGACATCGGTGGTTCATACCGTTCTATGATAGCATTGAATGGAGGGAAATATTTTGATTCTACAGAACAGAAGAAATTTGCCTTCAATCCATTTCTATGTGACCGTGACAAGAACGGTAAGTATCTCTATATCGACACAACGGACGCAGAATCAGCGGATGACCAGATAAAGACTATCGTAGCCATAATAAGCTATATCTGGAAGGCCAGGGAACAGATGATGCCGGCTGAGACGGCGATTCTTAGGAAATCCATCATCGGCTTTTATGACTATGTAAACAATTCTTCAGTAGGTCAGAATAATGAAAGAATCTTTCCTGATATGAAAGCATATAGAAAATATCTTCAGGAAGTATTCAAAAAAAGAATGAGTGATTTTGAAAAGCAGAAATTCGAGATTGAAGAGCTTATTCTTCTGCTGGAACCATATACAGACGGTGAACTCAGTTTCCTGCTCAACGCAAAGGAAAACGTGGATATTGTTCATGACAAGCTCATCGCATTTGATATGGAAGATGCGTCAAAGAAGGAATACTTTCCGCTTGTGGCCATCATTACCCTTCAGATGATTGTCGATAAGATTAAGAAACGACAGGGAATGATGAAGGAACTGATTATCGATGAAGCCCTGGATTTCCTTCAGGATGAAAAGTTCGGAGACTTCATAGCCTATCTGTACCGTACATTCAGAAAGAAAGAGGGAAGCATCACTCTGGCAGCACAGAATATCCTTTTCCTGAAGAACATGCCTTCAGGAATAAAGGATTCAATTATCATCAACTGTGCTACAAAGATAATCCTGGATCACTCGGAGCACCGCCAGAACCTGCCGGAAATCCAGTCCGTCTTGTCCATCAATGACGAAGAAATCTATATGATAGAGTCATTGCAAAGGACAGACCGCTGGAGGGAGTTCTTCATCAAGATGTCCAATGATGCATTCATTTTCAGAAATGAGGTATCAGATTTTGCAGCGGTAGCATTTGACTCAAAACAATCAACCGTAGTCAGGATTAAGCAATTATTCAAAGAAACAGGCTCGACCTATACGGCCATAAACTTATATCTGGAAGAAAGGAGAAAGCAATATGGATGATGCAACAGCAGGATTAACGGAGTTGTTAAACTACAGCACTGACATGAACACGAGCATGAACAGTGTAGCACCCAGTATAGCAGCAGCATTATTAGGCATAGCCCTCATCTTTGTGGTTTGGGCTTTGGCCACAAAAAAGCAAAATGCACGTACATACCTGATAGCTTGGGTAGTATGCGTAATATTTACTATCACATTTATCATTTAAGCTTATGAAGAAATTATTTGGAATAATCATAATCACGACAGCCATGCTGTTTATAGGTGCAGGGAAGGCAGATGCCCAGTGGGTTGTGCATGATCCGGGACATACCTTCCTTAATTCAACAGAGTGGTACACCAACGTAAAGAAATGGATAGAGCAGATAAAGGAGATGGAAGCAGCCCAGAAATTAAGGGAAGGTTTACAGAACATAGACAGAATGAAGGAACTGAAATCTCTGAAAGAGCTTGCTGATCTGTTGGATGACGTTGCCTGTCTTAGTCAGGACTACAGCTTTTATATGAATGTAGGTTCCAACTACCACTGTTTGAAGTTTCTTAATTTTCAAAGAGTAACAGTCAATCTCAGCGTCAGCACCGACCTTCTGATGAAGGTAGCAACGGTAACAAGTTATTTCTCGATGAACTCAGAAGGAAGAATCTCCTTTATCGAACAGGTAAAGGAGTCTGTTGAAAAGGCAGCAGATGAAATGAGAGAGTTTAACGAAACAGTCAGAAGTACAGTCATTTATAAATCGATGAAAGGACACAACCGGAAGACCTATTATCAAGGTCGCCTTTCAGCCTATACAAGATATACCAACTAAGCCTATGAACCAGGACAATTTTTTGTGGGGACTCCAAATAACAGACGGCCTCACTATGGAATTAGTTTCAAAGATGACAGTTATAGCATTTGGAGTTGCAGTCATCTGTTTTATATGCAATCTGGCTTATAATTATCTGTATCACGGAGCCAGTCAGTTGTTGACATCAAATGAAGACAAGTTTCCGGACATGATGGAAATCGGCCGCTGTCTGGTACTGTTTTTCTGTCTGACAATGTATAAGCCAATCGCACAGACCATTGTAGGAACAATGGAAGTCATAAACGAAGCTACATCGCTATCTTCAGAAAGAGCCAATGAATTTGCCCAATTTATGGCCAAGGCAAGCAACGAGCAGGGTGAAATGATAGCAGAATATGAGACCAATTCACTTGAAGCGGAAGTGGCAGCCGGAGAGGACACAACAGGAGCCATGCAGCATGAGCTTGATAAAAAAGCGGAAGAGGATGAGACAACAGGATTAAGAGCCAGTATAGAGAAACTTGTCAATATCCTTAATCCGGCAAACCTTGTAGCACTTGTATTACACGCTGCGGCAGCCTTGGTTGTAGGTATCATACAAATCATCATCCTGGGTTTAGGTGTAGTTATTGTAAAGATACTGGTTATACTCGGCCCGTTTGTCTTCGCGTTCAGTATGCTTCCGGTATTTCAGAAACAGCTATCCATCTGGTTCGGTACTCTCTGTTCATCCTGTATGGTGTTCACTGTGATAAACATACTCAATCAGATTATGTGGCAGACATTAAAAGCACTATGCGAATCACCGGCCGACATGGTTGATATGGCAACACAACAGTTGCAATATCTGGGCATGGATCTGGCTCTAATCGGCGCATATTGCAGCTGTTTCTGGCTGTCGTCAAAGATTGTCGGACACAGTGATGCCGGAAAGGTTATCTCAAAGGTTATGTCGATAGCAACGACAGCAGCCACCATAGCCCTGCTTGGTGGAGCTGGAGCAGCAGCCAAAGCAACAAATGTAGGAGCTGCGGCATCAATTGGAGAAAGTATAATCGATGATAAAAAATAGCAGATATGGACTTGATGAAATTTAAAGGTGTAGACAATGCCGTAAAGATGACTATAAGACTTTCGATAGGCTACTGTGTCGTTCTTACGATAGCTTTTATTACATGCATCATCTATCAGACAATGAAGCTGGAAAAAGCTTACAGCCAGGCATTGGTCATAGACAAGAATGGGGAAGTATATGAGGCAAGTGGTATGCCGGCATCAAATATGAGAAGGTTCGAATACATCAATCATGTCAAGACCTTTGTCGGAAAATGGTATGCCTTTGACGAAAATACCTATGAGAAAAATATCACAAGTGCCCTCAATCTCATTGGGAACAAGGGGAAAGAGCTGTTGAACGAATACAATGATGTGAATATGCTCAATTCACTGGTACAGAAGAACATCAGATACGGAGTATCAATTGACGAAATAGTCATTGATATGGGAACTATCCCTGTAACAGGGAAAATACTTTTCACACAGACGGGATATAGGGCCAGAGGAAAGATTTCAAGAAAGGTAGAAGCTGAGTTCTCCATTTACGATGTATCAAGAAGTGAGGAAAATGCTCACGGAGCCAAGATAGAGGACTGGATCGTGCATTATTCGGCACCAATTGAAGACAACCAGGAAGAATATAATAATACCCAACCAGAAAAATCTGACGAACATGAAAACTAATAATTTTTTAAAAGACAAAAACAAGCTTCTGATGATTATACCCATCGTATTAGGTGGTCTATTTCTCTACGTGTTTTTTGTTCACGACACATCATCAAAGGAAGTTGCGGAAAATGAAAAAGAAAGGCAAAGTGTATTGCTGGAGCCGGATTCGAAAGCAAAGGACAAAGCTCTCAATAAGATTGAAGCCTATAAACAGGATGAAAGAGAAGAGAAGGAGAAACAAAGAATCATGGATGAATCACAGGTAAGAGGTTCGGATTTCTACTTCGACCTTCAGAACAGAAATGAAAAATATGACCAGGCAACACTGGAGAAAATACGGAAAATGAGAAGAGATCCATACTCTGATGTAATGGGTGAATATGGCAGCAGCGACAGCCACCTCTCGGAACAGCTGGAAAAGCAGCTTGCGAGCATTGAGGATGAAGAAGAGTTGAAGGAGATTATAAGGGAAGCAAGGAAAAATGCTGAAATCCGAAAGGAACTGGAGCAGAACAATGTCTATAGACAAAAGATATATAAAAGGATTATAGGTTATGACCAGGAAAAGAAAAAAGCCGAAAATCCCACTAAGCCCAAACCAGGCAGTGCAATGGACAGCCTTGTAAGCAACCAGCCTATATACATAGCCGAGAATGGCAAAAGGACAAGGAGACAACAGGCAAGTATGCCAAGCAGCAACACCTTATTCAAGGCCTGCATACATGGAGACCAGACAGTCGTTACCGGCAGTACAGTAAGAATGCGTATGCTGGAAGATGCCGTTGTCTGTGGCATGAAGATACCGGCTAACACACTCTTTTACGGTGTGGCGACATTAGGAGCAAACCGGCTGGAGGTAGTGGTAAACAACCTGAAGGTCGGAAATACGATCAGTCCTGTTTCCTTTGTCATCTTCGACAATGACGCTATGGAAGGGCTGAACCTACCGAACAACATGAAGGCTCAGGCAGCCAAACGTATGCAGCAGGGGCTTGTCCAGAATATAGATATGCCTCTTGCCTCTATCGGAACAATGACCAGCGAGATAACCAGTGCTGTAAATGCTACGACTCAGATAGCAAAACAGATATTGAATATGAAACTTTCGCAAGTCAAGGTACATCTGAAGAGCAATTATCAGATGTATATACAGGAAGAGACAAAAGAATCAAAGCTGAAACGGAAAGCTGTTCAGGAAGAATTGCAGAGACTATATGCTGAGCTTGAAGAAAACAAAAATAATCAGCCACATCCTTTGGAAACATTAATTGACAAGCTATGATTTTGAATATCTTGAATTATCTAATTGTTATAGCAACCCTGTTTTTCGGGTACAGAATCTATATATCAAGAAAGCAGGGTAAGAAATTTACGGAAATCAAACCGCTTTTGGTTTCATTTGTCGCCTGTATTGTCTTGTTATGGGCGATAACAGTATTCACCGCATTTTATAATTGAAAGTTATGAAAAGAATCTATATTTTAATTGTTCTATGTTTGGCCGCATTCGGCTTAAAAGCACAGAGTCCCGAACAGGAGAGTATCAAAGCCAAGAACATTTACGTATCATTTGACTTTGTGAAGCATCTGGTATTCCCGGTACAAGTATCCGATATTGAAGTAGGAGAGAAAGAGCTTATTTCGGCAGAAAGGGTTGAAGAAGCACCCCACGTTGTCAGACTGTGCGCACAGAGTGAAGACTTTGAGAAAGAGACAAATGTAACCGTCGTTTGTATCGACGGCAGTGTCTATACTTACCATGTGAAATATATAGCAAACGGTCTTGTCGATCCTTCCCCTAACATCTATGAAGATAACGGTAAATGGGAACACAACGATTATCAGGCGGATGTCAGTGACATGCACATGGCCGAGTTTTTCTTCCCCTCAGACATTATATACGGCACACAAGGTAACGAAATGTCCTTTGCTTTACAGAGCTACAACAATCAGCTGAAGGTTTCAACAGCTAAGGATGCCGTTGAAAATTCGAATCTTTTTGTCATCGACAAGAACATGAATACATACAGCATTGTCATCCGCAGAAACGAGACTTCGGTCTTCACCTACAACTATGATGACAAGCGTGAATATACTGCCCACATCGATGTGAACAGTGAAGTGATGGACAAATGCCTTCAGGAGCTGAGAACAAAGAAAAGGAACATTTACAGTGTTGGCGAGGTAAAAAACAAGTTTGAGCTGTCAATGTCCAACCTGTATGTACATGAAGACTTTATGTTTTTCATCTTTGATTTGAAAAACAAGTCATATATAGACTATGACATTGAATTTGTCAAATGCTTTCAAAGAGACATCAAGAAAAGCAAGAATGCCATACAGCAGGAAACAACCATAGATCCCATTTATACAAAGGATTTTGAAACAAAGATAAAGGGCAAAAGCGCGAACAGGCTTGTTCTGGGATTTAACAAGTTTACAATTCCGGACAACAAAATCTTTGAGATAGAACTGTATGAAAAGGGTGGTGGCCGCCACATGAAACTGGCTGTTGAGAACAAGTATATTATCAGGGCAGAACCTTTATTCGAAAAATGATATGAAACTGAAAGAAGCTTATGAGAACTATTCCTATAATAACATAGGGCAGTTCAGAGCCTTGTCGGAAACTCTTGGCTATAAAACAGAATATCATGACGGAAGCTATCTTTTCCACAAGGGGGATGACAGTATCCAATTGTCTTTGGATGAAATCAGATCTAAAGCTAAAGAAAACCGGAATGAACAGCGAGCCGAGGAGTCAAAAGAAAAGGTTTGTTCGTTCTTTGACAAGAACAAGGCAAATGAGCCTTCATACATCGAAGAACTTAGAAAAAAAGGAATCAGTGTGATTCGGTGGAATGACATAAAGGGCGAGAACAAAGACGGTTTCACCATCATAGACCATAACCGTAAAGTATGCTATACAGGCCAGGAGCTATACGAATATGCACACAACACCGGCAACCTGCTGGACGGTAAAGGAACAAAACTGGAAAAGGGTATAATGTCAGACCTGATGGATATAGGTGAGAAGAAAGGGAAGCTGCGTATGAGTGAGAACGGCATTTCCGTCTTTTACCGCAAGGAAACCCTAACCATTCCGGACAGGATGCTTGGACACAAGCTTAACAAAACGGAGAAAGAGCGTCTTCTACACGGTGATATTGTTCCTTTAGATACCAAAAGAGGTACAATTATGCTTCAGGTTGACAAGGACTTGAATTCGGTAATCGTGAGATCAAGCAAAGAAATTAAGATACCTAATGTGATAGGCAAGACCGAGGAATATGACGGATATAAGTTAACCAAAGCAGACAAATATCTGCTTGCCAACGGTCATACGTTAGAGAGTAAGCTCATGCACAGCAAGGACGGATATATCCTTGCCGACATATCTCTCACAGATGACAAAAAAGGCATTCAGTTCTCAAACATACAGAGTATTACAGAAGGAAAGGCTCATGAACTGATAAAGGAGATGAGACCTAAATTGGAAGCTGTAAACCCCGTCATAGAAAATAAGGTATCGGCAGATAAAGGGCGAGACATGGACAGCGAGTTTAAGGAAGCGGTCGGTAAAAGGGACTTTGAAACGATTGACAAACTCAGGGAGGACGGTTATAAGCCAAGTGAAGATTACATCAGAGGTGTAGGAAAACAGCTGAATCTGAGTGATAATGAAATGAAGGAAGTTCAGAAGATTTTTCAGGTTAAGCCGGATGAACTGAGCGAACATCAGAAACAGGCTGCCAAGCTTTTAGATGCAGCCTCAGTAGGAAATTTCAGAGTCATTCAGGACATCCAAAAAGCCGGATATCAGATAACACAGAATGATATAAAAGCCATGCGAGAAAATGGCGTACAGGAAAACACCATCATCGCCGTTCAGAAGATATTCGGTCTGGAAAACAAAAGCAAGACTTTGGGTGATGTGAAGTTGGCAAGCAGTCCGAAGCCAGACAATACAAAAGAAATGGCCAGACCAATTGCCAATACCGTAAACAAGATGTTCAACGACTTATAAAAATGCAATTATGGACTACAATGAACTGGTACAGAAAAGACAGGAAGGCATCATCGATGACCTGGAGTTTCTGCTCGCTCAGAAAGATTTGGCTGAAATATATCTTGAAGACATGAAGTCAAGAGGAGAGAGGCCCAATAATGAGAATGCCGTCAAGTGGCTATGTGAATATGAGAATAACCATTTATACGAACAGTTATGAAAGAAGATTCAGCAGGTGACAAAGCACTGAAACAGTTTGCAGACCTCATGATTCAAAAAATCAAGGAGGTTGAGCATGACTGGAAAAAGCCCTGGTTCTCTCCGGAAGGTGGAGGGGGCTTACCCCAGAACATCGAAGGCAGAGTATATAATGGGATAAACCTCTTCATGCTGTACTTACTTTCGGAAGAAAAGGGTTACAGCACACCATTGTATATGACATTCATGCAAGCTAAGGAAGCCGGAGCCTCAATTATAAAAGGAGAGAAATCGTTCCCCGTAATATACTGGAACTTTTCAGTAAAGGACAAGAACGGGAACAAGATAAGCATAGAAGACTATCGGAATCTATCAGAGGACGAAAAGAGGGAATATAAGGTAACACCTTATATGAAAACCTATAATGTGTTCAATGTCTCTCAAACCAACTATCCGGAAGTCCAACCAGAGAAATGGGAAA
This sequence comes from Bacteroides sp. An269, assembly GCF_002159755.1. Classification (NCBI taxonomy): domain Bacteria; kingdom Pseudomonadati; phylum Bacteroidota; class Bacteroidia; order Bacteroidales; family Bacteroidaceae; genus Bacteroides; species Bacteroides sp. An269. Next base: position 7,361 of record NZ_NFJG01000030.1, on the reverse strand, counting down.
AACTTAAGTCACAGTTTGTCCCACCGGCTCTGAAGGATGAACAAGGCATGTACACCATGCCGTTGCTCGATGCACTTATCAGAGAAAGGCAATGGATATGTCCGATATATCCGAGAGAAAGCGACAGTGCTTATTACAGGCGTGGAGAAGGATGCCATATAATTGTCCCGCTGAAGGGACAGTTTGATACAGGGGAATCCTTTTATTCAACACTGCTGCATGAAATGGCACATTCAACCGGTGAAGTCGGTCATCTGGAAAGAGAAAAAGGAGAGGTATTCGGAGATTCCAAATACGCCAAGGAAGAACTTATCGCAGAGCTAACTTCTGCTTCATGCGGTAAAACCATGGGTATATCAACCTGTATAAGGGAGGAGAATGCGATGTATCTGAAGAGCTGGCTGTCGGCATTGAGTCAAGATCCGAAATTCATATACACCATTCTTTCCGATGTGGCCAAGGCAAGTGCCATGATACAGGAGAAGGTTTACGGAATGGAACCTAAACTGAGCAATGATGAAAAATTCTTACTGGCGGCAAGCCAGGGCGATGAAGATAAATTGAAAGAGTTGAAAGAAGCCGGCTATAACCCTTCGTTGCTTATGATAGACAGGCTAAATGTCAATGTAAGCAACAATGAAGGGAAAGAGGCAGTAAGCAAGGTGTTTGGAATAGATTTCGATACTAAAAAAACAGCAGAAATGAGCAAGGAAATGGTCAAGCCTGCTGAAATAACAATGAATATTTAACCCCTAAATCGAAGAATTATGTTTACAGGACAATTAATCGGTTATGTAGGTGCAGACGCACGTTCAAACAAGAGTGGTAAAGGATTTTATTTCCCTGTTTCATCAAAGTTTAAAGGAGTTGGAGACACTGAAGACAAGACTCTTTGGATAACTTGCTTTGTAAACTTTGACACAAAAATCATGGAATATATCAAAAAGGGTACTCAGGTATATGTGACTGGAGATATATTTATTGATGTATTCAAGAAAGAGGACGGAAACTGCATACCGTCTGTCACTATGAATGTAAGCCGTGTAGAACTGCTCGGCAAGAGTGAGAAGAAAGAAGAGACTAACGCATAAAGATTGAACTATGGAAAAAGAAAAGAAAGACCTGTCATTCATCCTTATACTGCTATCTACTCTGATAGGTATAGCTGTATTATTCCAGTGGGCTATAGTAAACGGTTTGTATGTTCCGGTCAGGAATCAGGCCATGTGGGAAAAACTGCTGGTAAAGGGAATCATGTTCCGTTTCCTGTATGTGATACTCATCGCCGGATTAGCTTTTCTTTTTCCATATAAGAAACCTGATGATGAAAGTAAAAAATGGTTTTACACAAGTCTGACCTTAATGACGGCCACTATACTTGTGGTTGGTTTCAGTGAGTTGTCAAACTGGTATAATCTATTCGTATTCCCGGTGATATTTGTAGCCTACACATTATTAATCATCAAGACAATGCCTTACTTCTTCAGGAGACATGTCAAATCGGATGAAAGTATATTCGGCCTGAGTAATGTGGAATCACCCTTTTATTTCAGATTTGAGACAGCAAATGGGCCACTTACCATCCACAAGCCACAGCAGAATATATATATTGACGGAGGACCAGGTTCAGGTAAATCAGAAAGCTGGATAAAGGGAATGATTTATCAGTGTGCGGAAAGGAATTATGCCGGGTTCATCTATGACTGGGAGGGTGATCCGACAAAAGATAACTCACCAATACTTTCAAGAATAGCTTACGGAAGTATCGAATACTTCAGGAAGCAGGGCAGGGAGGTACCTAATTTTGCCTACATAAACTTTATAGACATGTCAAGAACCGTCAGGGTTAATGTATTGTCACCCAAATATATGTCAAAGGGTAATGAGTCTTTATTCATCAGGAATATTATAGTGACACTGATGAAAAACCTGGAAGCAAGCTGGAAAGAAAAAACAGACTTTTGGGCGAACAATGCAATAAATTATGTATATTCGATAGCTTATAAATGCTTCAAGGAAAAAGACCTTGGTATCTGTACCCTACCGCATGTTATAGCCTTTGCCTTATCTGACAGCAACCTTGTTTTTGAGTGGCTATCTGAAGATCCGGAAATAGCACTTAATATGTCAGCCATGTTAACAGCTTGGAAATTGGGAGCTCAGCAGCAGACAGCCGGAGCTGTTTCTTCAGCACAGACACCACTTGTTCTATTGAACAACAAATATATATTTTGGGTTTTGTCTCCGCTACCTGAAGAAGAGTTCTCACTGGATATAACAAACAAGGAACATCCTACTTTAATGTGTGTTGGTAATGCGCCCACTATTAAAGAAGCTGTATCACCGGCCATCAGCTGCATTGGCAGTGTGCTGATGTCTCAAATGAACAATCCGGGAAAGGCAACAAGCGTATTCATGGTTGACGAGTTTCCTACAATCCTTCTGCAAGGTATAGACACATTTATCGGTACAGCACGAAAACACAATGTTTCCACTATACTGGCCGTACAGGACTTCAATCAGGCAGTCAGGGACTATGGAGAAAAGAGTGCCAATATTCTCAAAGCCTCCTGCGGAACACAGGCTTACGGCATGACCGGAAATGAGAAAACAGCCAAAGATATAGAAAGTCTGTTCGGCGAGAAGAAGGAAGCCCAGGAAAGTTACTCTCATCAGGAAAGTGGCGGAGGAAGCCGAACAGAAAGCCTCCAGAAAGAGAAAGTCCTGAAAGCCCGTGAAGTGGCCGGACAGTCAGCAGGACACTTTATCGGAAAGATAGCTGGCGGACAGCCTCCTTTCTTCAATGCACAAATGAACATGTGCCGTTTTGAAGAAAAAGAAATACCACCTTTCTCTCTCCCGGTAAGACTTGATGAAGGTAACGAAAAACTCGAACTGGACATTCTTGAAGAAATCGTGCAACAGAATTATATTAAGATAATAAATGATGTAAACGAGGTCTTGAAAGGCGTTGAAGAAAAAATCAAAAAACGCAATAATCCTGATACTACACACAATCAGAGACAAGAAAGAAATTTTAATTAACTAATAAATTGAATTATCATGAAAAAGTATTTTGCAACATTATTAGCAGCAGTGAGTTTATTGACAGTATCATGCAGTAAGGATGATGATCCGACAACAGGAAGCAGTGATGCAGGAGTGTATAGAATAACAATTGAGGTCAGTGGAACTGATGCAAAAGGATTTGCACATATAACAAATCTTGACAAGGTTAATATAAGGAACGAGAAAACTGGAGATTCTTCACTGTCAATAGATGATGAATTTACGGCAAGTGCAAGTTATGTAACAGAAGGAAAGGTTAAGGAAATTGCCGCACAGGGCATGGTACATTCAAACGAAAAAGCAAGTGTAAGAATGAAGGTAACCAAAGATGGGAAAACTGTTTTTGATGAAAGCAAAAGCATAGATCCGGAAACTGGTACCGGTAAAATAGGCGAACTCAGGTTTACAACAATTTCGCAATAAGTTGTAATTTTGCATGATTATTATAGAACTATAAAGTTGTAAAGCTGGATAATTTTTAGTATCTTTGTAATATATAAAACACTGATATTCAATAATGAAAGTTGATTTTAACAGACTAAAAACAGAAATTTCCCTCCCTGATTTTCTCTTAAATCTGGGTTGGAAATTTGTGGCCGGTTCTTCTAACAGCTGTCCTAAAATGAGTAATGGTACACATACCATTGTCATCAAGCGGAATGCACAAAATCAATATACCTATTGGGATGTACACAGCGACAATGTAAGAGGCAGAACAATTCTTGACATGATGCAGGAACATCTGTTTGAGACAACCGGAAAGCAACCGACATTAAGAGAAGTCGGTGAAATCTTACAAAACTACATAAATACGAACCAGATAATTACTCCGGAAAACAGCAGATACGATGTTGGTAACACGAGCATGAGTACAGACGAACTGACAATGTACCTTAAACAGCTTTTACCTTATAAGGGTAATTATCTACAGAAACGCGGTATCTCAGAAGAAAGTATAGATAGTCCGGTTTTTAAAGATGTCTTTCTAATTAGGGAAGTTAAGAACAAAAACACCACGTACAGAAACATCTGTGTAAAGATGTACAATGACAAGGGTGTCCAAGCAATTTCCCAGAGAAATGAAACATTCAAGGGAATCATCGGTGGAAAGTTTGATTGTCTGGCAACAAGTAACCATGACAAAAGCAGACCAATTGATATTTTATACGTAGGAGAATCTATCATAGACTGTATATCTCACTACCAACTATGTCACAAAGACACAAGCTTGAATCTTGTTTATGTATCTACAGAAGGTACACTTACCGAAGGACAAATGCAGTTGCTTCGTATCATTATCAGTAAGAATGAAGTGAAGTCACTACGGACTATATTCGATAATGACAAGCAGGGTTATAAGTACACGCTATGGCTTGATAATAACCTTAGAGGTATGCAGCATGATGTAGAGCAAATGGATAGTGAGGAATTAAAAAATACAGCTTACCGGGTTCAGAATACTGAGTTTCCACAAAAGAAAGATTGGAATGATGACCTGAAAGCAGCAACTATAGAAAAGGCCGCCGATTAAAGGCGGTCTTTTTTTTACATGACAAATTAAGCATTAATTATAGTCAATCAATAAGGATAGTATCTCTGTTGCATAATTTCTCCGACAGGAAATTTTCTCTCAGGCATACTTTCGGAAAAGAAGATAGCTTAATCCACGATTTTGTTAAAGGGTTGAATTTTTTTACCACAAGTTTATCTGATGGTGATATTCGTATTACCTGGAAACCGGCTTCGCTAAGGTTTATGAGATCAGACACCTTAATCCGTTCACTCGCATTAAGAATATACTTGGATGAATGGCGCATAATGGATATACAAAATTCAATATCTGAGAGTTTAGATGACTTCTCAATAATGCACCAACTTGGCGTTTGAGAAGCGCACATTTGTTTAAGAACATATACACCTTCCTCAGTCTTGCAAATCTTAACGACATAGAAATCGCCTTGTAGTGCAACTTTAAGCAATTCTTTTTCCCGCATACTTAATATTACGTTCAAGAATATTAAACAGTTGTATGTGTACAAAGATATTAAATTAGTACCTCTAAGGTACTTTTTTTGCTACTTTTTGTGTGAAAAAGTAGACTAACCATCAATAACCATTATTTATAAAGGTTATAGATGGTTAGTTTCTTTTCGTATGCCTTTCTTACCGTATAAGATGTACCACCTAAAGATATTTCATCCCAATAGGCAATAAGCTGAGAGGAGTGGGAAATCATATAATCATTACGTTTCAGATATGCGAAATTTGAAAAACTATCTGAAATGGTAATAACTTCATCTGCCATATTAAGAATATTAAAGTATCTGTTTCTGTATGAGTTATTAAACAGCTTATCCTGCTGCGGAAATGGCACAACAACAATAAGAACAATATCAGGAAATTCCTCTTTTAATCTAAGTACACTTTCAGCTGCTATGGTATCAAATCCGATAGCACCACCGACATAAAAAAATCGCTGACCATTCTTATAACAGAATCTAACCGCATTTTCCACCTTCTTTTTTACTTCTGCATAATTAGCTATGTGGCGATGTCCGGTAAAAGAGGTGGACAGATGGCGTTGCCATCTGTCCCGCAACTTCCGACAAACATCAAGACTGGCAGCAGTTGTCTTGTATATCTGTCCATTGTGAGCGATATAAGTATAGAAAAACAAGGTCTCATTTTGAAAGAGACCTGTTTTCTTCATTATGTATTCTTCTTTTGGTGTCATATTAGTTACTATAAACTGTTTTACCGATAAAGAGTCCTCCCAATACTTCTGCTCCCATTTTTTCTATTTTATTGGCGAAAATAGCATATGCAAATCCTTTAGTAAGAATATCATCAAAAACTATAACCTTTCTACCTTTGAAAAAATCTTGGTCGAACTCTATCTCTTGTTTGTTGTGTATTTCACTTTTACTAACATTATCATGCTCGGCTGATTTTTCTCCCTTAACCTTAATATGGTCATAAGCGTTGTACATTCCGCAAAGTTGGCAAACCATCGATGAAAAATGCTTATATCTCTTTTCGTTCTTCTCTGCACTTGAAGCCGGAACACAAGCAAAGATAATATTATTGGTTTCTTTACCATAAAGTTGAATGAGCTTGTTGGCTACCAAATGGGCTACATTTGCAAATGCCTTGCCGTCTTTGAAATCCCAAATAAGTCTTCTGATTTTCCATTCTTCTTGGGTTGCATTTCTATTCTTTGTAGACAAATAAGGATAAAAAGAAAACATCATCTTTCTCCACTGCTTGTCTAAACTTGGGTATTTTCCGAATGTTGCTGCCATATCCGTATGCTTTAGAGGGTTAAAACTTGAATTATTCTTCAGCTAGATTTAGACCTTTTTTTTAAAACCTTTGTCTTGGTTTGGTCTTTTGTCCGCTGACTTTTTTTTAGATTGAGAATCATTCCCCATCTGAGTTTGAGCCTTTTTTTTACGGCATTGTCTTTTCAGGAAAAGTGGAATTAGAAAAGTTTTGAACGAAAAAAATGTTGGGGAAGTCGCAGACAACATCGTTATTTTTTTCAGGGCAAAGGCTCTAAGCCGGAACTCTTTCATTTCCACTAACCCTTATAAATTTGCCGTCAAAAAACAAAGGCTCTCAGATGGGGATATTTCGACCTGGAATGAGGAAGCGGACAGCAGAAAAGACCAATCTAAGACAATCGGAAAAAGAAAGAATTACCTAAAAGGGCGGTGGGTGGGGAAAGAGGGTGAGCAATAAGGTGAGAGAATGCATCATCCGAAAAGATGATGTGTGAACGAGCCGGATGCCTGGTTCCGCAGCCAACGAACAATAAGTGAGGGCTGACAGGAAACAGGCATACCTTAGCAGGGTGGCGGGAGTATGACGTCTGCGTGTACGCTATCGCAACCAGCCCAATAAGGCTACCTTAATAAAGGGCGGTGGGTGGGAATAGAGGGTAAGCAATAAGGTGAGAGGAAGCATCATCCGAAAAGATGATGTGTGAACGAGCCGGATGCCTGGTTCCGCAGCCAACGAACAATAAGTGAGGGCTAACAGGAAGCAGGCATACCTTAGCAGGGTGGTGGGAGTAAGAGAACTGCGTGTACGCAAGAACAATCCTCGAAAGGGCATAAAAAAAGGGTGGCCGGAGCCACCTTTCTATTTGGATTCTGTCTTCTTCGTCCTTTTCGGCTTCTTCTCTGATGGAGCCGGTTTCTCCTCTTCCTCCTTTTCAGGTGTCGGATAAAACTCGACGGCTACCATGACTATGCGGTTACGCTTCTTGTTGGTTTCACTCTCGGTCCACT